>CALGPD010000019.1 GCA_937960625.1 uncultured Spirochaetia bacterium
AGCTAACTGTAAAGAGTATTGGCAAAACTGAAGTAGCGTATACTTCGGAAGCCAGATTACTCGATGTTGCCGGAGGGGGCATATCTTTTCATTATAAAGACCCAATCTATCCCGGAGAAGAAGTTGAACTTGCAATTTACGTTCAAGTCGGGCAGATTGACGCTCATGCTGTTGTTCTACGCTGTGAAAAAGACCAGGAAAACGATAATTACTTTATAGCGTGTAAATTCACCAATATGACAGATTACGATATTGAAGCTATTTACATGCCGAATTAAAAATAAACGGAATGTAGCGCAGTCAGGCTAGCGCACTTCGTTCGGGACGAAGGGGCCGGAGGTTCAAATCCTCTCATTCCGAATCCTAAATTACAGCAGGGCAAAGACTTAAATCTTTGCCTTTTTTGTTGACGTAAAACAACTATAGAAAAGTTGGACAAAACCCTAAAACTCGATCTTTGCTTCAGGGTTAAAAGGATTCTTGCGAACAGACAACGAAAATAAAAACGGATAATCCTTTCGTTGATGATTCATGTATTCAAGCCAAAAAGTTAATAGTCGGTTATACGCTCTCTTTACATCGTTTATCAAATGGTCACGGTCGGTATCCGTTGAAATCTTGCCGTGTTCACGCATTATAACTTCATCGCAGATGTGAAAAATTGCCCATAGCAAATCTGTAAAACTATCGTGTTCGTTAAGAACCGGGTTTTCCAAAAAATTTTCAAGAACGGGTTTATGTATTTCAAAAAATGCTTGTAATACAGTGAATTCTTTATCATTAAGTTTAATATCAGGCTTGTGATCATTAATTTCAGTAAAAGCCGTTTTGAAATCTTTATCTACACATGCAGGTGTAAGTTTTAAATTCCCTCTAATAGATTCTTTATTGTAATCGATTTCAAACAAGGTTTTCGCGAGTGTTATACCCACTTTATCAAAAAAGGTACTGATAACGAGATTCTGCTTGTTCTTTTTGTTCTTCTTTTCTTTAGAATCTAAAAGTTTGTGCAAAATTATACTAACGAACAGCACCTCCAAAGGAACAAACGCGATATCAGCAACGAGAAAAACCAAAAGATGATGAGCATCCTTAAAAATTAAATAATGGAAATAATGAAGTATGATAGATAAAAAAGTTAAAATAACTCCCAAAGTAATAAACCAGTATTTTTTAAAAAAATTTTCGTTATTTGTCATTATATGCTCCGCCAGTGCGCTGTTTATTATATAAGTTGATAAAAAAAATTTACAAAAAAGACTAAATTTTTCATAGATATTTTATGCTGCTGTTCTAAAAAAAATACATTGTTAAATATAAAAATAAAAAACCAAACAAGTTTGAGATACTATTCTGATAAAATTTTAGGAAAAAATAATTTTTGTAATCACGGTTTTATACGTTATATTTAACTGATAAGCACATCGCAATAATTAATAACTTGAAAGGTATAATAATTATGAAGGAAAAAATACTCGTTACTTCTGCTCTACCGTACGCAAACGGGCCTTTACATTTAGGCCATTTAGCCGGCGCGTATATACCTGCTGATGTTTACGTTAGGTATAACCGCTACATCGGTAACGATGTTATTTTTATCGGCGGCACTGACGAATACGGTGTACCTATTACATTGAGCGCGCAAAAAGAAGGTGTGTCACCGCAGGAAATAGTTGATAAATATCACAAGATAATAAAAAAGTCATTTGAAAAAATGAATATTAGTTTTGATAATTTTAGCGGAACATCCCGTTCTGTTCATACAAAAATGACGCAAAAGTTCTTCACAGATTTACTTGAAAGCGGATTTATTTCAAAAAAAGATGTTAAACAGTTTTACTGTTCCACAGACGATATGTTTTTGCCTGACAGATACGTTGAAGGGGTTTGTCCTAAATGCGGATATGAAAATGCGAGAGGGGATGAATGTCCGAAATGCGGTTCATGGCTTGATGCTTCGGAATTAAAAAAACCTTCCTGTGCTATTTGCGGAAATCCGCCTGAAGAAAAATCTACAACGCACTGGTTTTTTAAGCTAAACGATATGCAAGAAAAACTTGAAAAATGGTTTGACGATAAAAATCATATATGGAAAGACAACGTGAAAAACTTTGTCAAAGGCTGGTTTAAACTAGGCTTAAAAGAACGGCCTATAACCCGTGATTTGAAATGGGGGGTTCCCGTTCCTTTAAAGGAAGCTGAAAATAAAGTTATTTACGTTTGGTTTGATGCGCCTATAGGCTATATATCCAGCACAGTTGAATGGGCCGAAAAAATAGGCGAGCCTGATAAATGGAAAGATTACTGGCAGAATAAAGACTGTAAACTCGTTCATTTTATAGGCAAGGATAACATTCCTTTTCATTTAATAATTTTCCCAGCTACTTTGATGGGGCAAAGCGAAAATTATATACTGCCTTATGATGTGCCCGCGAATGAGCATTTAAACATTGAAGGGGATAAACTTTCAACTTCAAAAGGCAATGTAATTTGGGTTGACGATGCAGTGGAAAAATTTGACGTTGACATGTTAAGGTATTATTTAGCTGCTAATGCGCCGGAGAAAAAAGATGCGGATTTCTCATATGAAGATTTTCAGCAGAGGGTTAATAAAGATTTATGCGATGTATACGGTAACCTTATTAACAGAACCCTGACTTTTATAAATAAACACTATGACGGAGTTATTCCTCCTACAAAGGATTTGGATGAAACGGATAAAAACTACATTGATGAAATTTCATCATTTCCGGAAAAAGTTGCAAATCTTTATAAAACATTCCGTGTACGTGAAGCATGCATGGAAATAATAAACTGTGCTCGCATATCTAATAAATATTTTGATAACAAACAGCCGTGGAATTTAATTAAAGAAGATAAGGACAAGTGCGGAACAGTGCTTAACCTTTTAAGCACTTCAATACGGTTAATAACATCCATGTTTTATCCGGTGATTCCGGATAAAGCAAATCAGGTTAATGCCATGTTCGGATTTACTGAATGTATTTCAAAAAGCGGATGGCCGGGTTTTAATGAATGTGAAGTTTCGGGCACAAAACTTGGGAAAATTGAGCGGTTATTTAATAAAATAACTGATAAAGAAATTGCTAAGGTAATTCAGGAATTTAACGAAAACGTAAATAATAAAGGAAATACTACAATGGAAGAAACAAATCAAATAACCTTTGAGGACTTTAAAAAACTCGATTTACGAGTAGCAAAAATTATTGAAGCGGAAAAAATAGAAAAATCAAATAAATTAATTAAACTTCAAATTGAAGTTGGAGACGAAAAACGTCAAATCGTAGCAGGTGTTGCTGAGCATTATTCTCCTGAAGAACTCATCGGCAAAACCATTATCATAGTCGCGAACTTAAAACCCGCCAAATTGATGGGTGAACTTTCTCAAGGAATGATGCTTGCGGCTAAAAACGATGAAGACGGGCTTTGTTTATTAACAACAGAAAAACCAATGAAAAGCGGGAGCGGGGTAAGTTAATGTTAACGAGATTATCATTAATAATTTTAGTTTTATTTTTATTCATTTCATGCAAAGGCAGTGATATGCCTGATACAAACAGGGACAAGGTTGATAATGTTCCTACGATGGAAATTAAAGACCCAAAAGTTTTAATTAAAAATGCCCGGTTTTATATTGAAGAGGGGCAGTACGATACTGCTCTTGAGGCGCTTAAAGCCGCGGAAAAAAACGGAGCTAAAAAATCTGAAACAAGTTTTTTAAAAGGGCGTTTATTTTTAAGCAAAAAACAGTATGATAAAGCTATTAAAGAGTTTGATGTTGCTGAAAAAAAAGGTTACTCCGTTGATGAAATAGATTTATTCAGAGGAACATTGTTTTTTAATAAAAAAATGCCGGAAAAAGCTCTTGAGTATTTCAGAAAATCAGAGCAGAAAGCTTTACAGTCCAAAGAACGCATATCAAAAATAGGGCTTACATTATATCAAAACATGGGCTTGTTATACCAACAAAAAAAAGATTATAGAAAATCGATTATCTATTTTAATAAAGCAATTAAGTTTGACCCGTCTTCTCATGAAAATTTCTTCTATGCAGGATTGGCTTATTATAAACTCGATAATTTTAACAAATCCATAGAATATTTACAAAAAACAATCAATTTAAAACCAAGAATGTTTAAAGCGTATAAATATCTGGCTACAGCGTATTATACAAAAGGGCAAAAAGATAAATCATTCTACATTATGGCAAAAGGTTTTACCATAAAGCAAACATACCAGAATACTCAATACGCTCACAAAGAGTTAAGCAAAATTAAAAACATCGCGGAAAACAAAGATGCTCTTGAACTGATGATTTTTACAAAAATATCTATAGGGCTTTATAAAGCTGCTGAAAAATTAATAAATATAGGAATTAAAAAATATCCATCAGATTATATTTTTCCGGTTTTTCTCGGACGCATGGAAATTAAAAAACAAAACCCGAAAAAAGCTTTAGTATACGCTGAAAAAGCTGAAAAAAAATTCGGCGCGAATTTTGAAATAGAAATTTTAAAAGGCAATATTTATATTAATTTAAACAATGATGATAAAGCTATTGAACATCTGGAAAAAGCTCTATATATCAACCCGCAAAACTATACATACAGATACAAACTGGCCGATATTTACAGGCGTAAAAAGCAGAAAAACCTCGAATATCTTCACCAAGGTATTTATTACGTTTTGCGTGAACAATACGAGCAGGCAAAATACCCGCTTACACGGTTCCCTGAAAACCATGAGCGTTCTTATGAATCAAACTGCTGGTTAGGCAGAATTTATATGGAGCAGGGAGTTTATCAGACATCTTTAGAATATTTAAACAAATCCATTAAACAAAAACCGGATTATTTCCTGCCCTACACTTTCAAGTGTTTCACGTTGTTTAGATTAGGCAGGAAAGCAGAAGGGTTAAATACCCTTAGGTCTTTCATGAACAAATATTCAAACAAAACGGGCATCAAGGAAATCCGCAAACTTTATAATTCTTTTTCAAAATTCTAAAATGAAGCAATCCCATACAGGTTATTCAAAACGAGATTGCTTCGTCGCAAATGCTCCTCGTAATGACACAGGCTTACAACATTAACAGGGCTTTCTTCCATGAATAGTCACCTGCGGACATTAGCAGAGCAACCCTAATATCGAAAAACTAATCCAAAGAATATAAGTCCGTGCGGCGGTCTGCGAAAATATCATTCACCGAGTTAATGAACTTGTTTTTTGCGTCATCAATATTTTCAATTTCAATAATCTGTACACTTTGTTTATCAACAGGAGCTTCTGCTAAAATTTTCGCTTTATTATTTACAATAACAGACCTTCCGATATAAGTTAGAGATTTATCTCCGAACTGCTCGGTACCTATTCTGTTACACGTTACACTGAAAACCTGGTTTTCAAGGCAGCGTGTGGGCATGGAATCCGGGCAATAAGGCATAACGAGGTTGGTTGTGTGTAAAAGCAGCTGCGCGCCTTTTAACGCAAGTGTGCGTGCCGCTTCCGGGAAAAACCAGTCAAAACAAACCATCAAGCCCACGGTGATTTTCTTTCCGGATTTTAATACAATATCAGGAGCAACGAACTTTTGATTTGATTTTTTAAAAAACTTTTTTTCGTTGCCGAATAAATGCGCTTTTCTGTAATAAACTTCTGTACCATCATATCCCACGAGCACACTTGAGTTATACACACCGCCATCCGCTTTTTCTACAAAACCCGCGTAGATATAAGCGTTTTTTTCCGATGCAAGTTGTTTTAAAAACTTAAACGTTTCTCCGCCCTGAGTTTCTGCCATTGCATCGACTTCTTTCTGGTCATTAAAAAAATAACCGGATGTAAATAATTCAGGTAAAACCATTATATCAAAAGATTTATCTTTAAGCAGCGAATATACTTTGTCATAATTTTTCTGTTTGTTTCCAAATATTACATCATACTGGCAAAAGCCTACTTTTACGTTTTCATTGTTCATGGAAATAATATAAAAAGAATTTATTTAAATTCAAAAGTTATTTTAATAACCGCGAACTTTTTTAAAAAACTATTGACAATAAACTAAAAACATATAAAATGACAGCAAAACAAAGATTAAGGATTGATTTTGGGTACTATAATTGCGGTGACAAGTAAAAAGGGTGGCAGTGCAAAGACTACCACTTCTGTAAACCTATCAGCAGCCCTGGCTGAGCATAACAAAAAAATTCTCGTTATTGACCTTGATTCTCAAGGCCATGCTACCACTGCTTTGGGTTATTCTCCGTATAAAAACGAAAAAAGCATGTTCGATGTTTTTACTGATGATACAATCAATGCTGGCTCCATAGCTAAAAAACTTGAACATCAAGGTTTATATTTATTACCCGCTAATTATAGAATGGAAAATATCAGTACCCAGCTCGCGGATAAAAAGGGTAGCGGGTTTATCCTTAAAAACAAATTAAACGGTATTAAAAACGACTATGATTTTATAATCATAGATACGCCTGCATCAGTTAGTTTAATGACAATTAATGCTTTAGCGGCAGCGGAAAAAATCATAATTCCCATGCAGCAGCACTTTCTTTCAATGGACTCTCTGGCGCAAATTATAAAATTTATTAATAAAATAAAATCTAAAGCCAATCCGGATCTCGTTATTATGGGAATTCTTCCCACAATTGTTGAAATATACACAACGCATAACCGGAAGGTATTAAATGAAATCCTCGGACATTTTGGACAAAAACTTTTTACCACAAAAATCAGAAAAGATATAAAAATTGCAGAAGCACCCAGTTATGGCCAGCCCATTACAATTTACGCGAACTCTTCAAAAGGTGCTGAGGATTACCGTAGTCTAGCCCAGGAGGTTCTAGCTTATGAAAAAGCCTAAAAAAAATCATCTTGGAGAAAGTCTTCAGGATATTATTAAAAAACAAGAGGACACAGAAGTAAAACTTCCCGGAGATGCTATTGCGGATGAAAATAACGAAAGTGATTCTGTTGATTTACTTAGCGGTGATGAATTTCACGATTTGGATGATGAAAACAACGCATTAACCATTGAAGAAGATTTGCATGAAGCAACCATGCACATTTTAGAAAATAAAAAAAAAACAGTAAATGAGGAAAAGCCCCGTATTAAAGTAATGCGTGAGGTTGTTTTTGACAGTTTTACATTTGCTGAATATGATGATGAATACAGGCTTGTTATAAGAAAAGAACAGGGAAAACAAGCTAAAGAAATTCTGGAAAAATCTTTTCTTGAAATAATAACTGAAATCTCAGATATAAATCAATTTATCTAAATAGAAAAGTGCAAACCGAAAAGGAATGCACTTAAACTATTTATTCCTTAGAGAATTGTGCTACCGGAGCTCCACAAACCGGACAGTTCCAACCGTCAGGCAAGTCTTTAAAAGCTGTTCCCGGAGCTACACCGCTGTCGCTGTCACCTTTTGCAGGGTCATATATATAACCGCAAATATCGCAAACATAAGTATCTCCATTAGACATACTGCTCTCCTTTGTATCAAAATACTCTTCACTTTGTGAAAAATCTTTATTTAAATTCTTTTTTAATTCGTTTTCTCCTGAAATATCCCCATAAAGTATAAAACCAACGAGATTTTCATTTTCAATAAATGCTTTTCTATAAACGCCGGCCAGCTTGTTAGCTGATTTAACCTGTATTGCAGTGTCAATTTTTCCAACAGTAACAACGTCTACTCCAACAACTTTAAGTTTATAAACAGGATTAGAACCCGGATAAAGAGTTTTTTTGCCTGCCATATTAAAACCGGCAAGCCGGCCCTGCTCTAACGCAGGCATCCATAGTCCGTACATCTTTCCGTTGTGAATACTACAGTCACCTGCCGCGAAAATATCCTGAATATTAGTTTCTAAATAATCGTTTATTTTAACGGCTTTATCAATTTCAATACCGGTGTCTGATAATATTTCAATATTCGGCCTGATACCCGTGCAGAAAATAATCTCATCAAAAGGTATTTCTGAACCGTCAGATAATAATACTTTACGACCTTTTATTTCCTGAAGTTTTACCCCGGTATATAAATTAATACCCAGGCTTTTAATTTTTGATTTTAAAAAATCTCCGCCGTCGTTATCAAGCTGTCTGGGCAGCGGATAATCTGCTACTTCTACAATGGAAACATTGCCCCCTGTTTTCTGCAATGAATTAGAAAGTTCAAGCCCAAGCAAGCCGCCTCCGATTATACACCAATTAGTATTTTCTTTGCTCTGTTCAATAACCTTATCTGCGTCACTTTTGGACCTTACAGTTAATGGTTTTATTTCACTGAAAAAAGGAGGAACAAAAGCATATCCGCCTGAGGCAATTAAAAGTTTTTCATATATGTATCTATTGTCATTTTCAGAAATTATAATTTTTTCTTCAGGGTTTATTTTTATAACCTTTTCGTTATAAATTACTTTAATATTCCGGTCTTTATACCAGTCTTGATCATAAAACACAAAACTTTTAAAATCTGCTTCCCCGGAAATAAAATCTATGAGTTTAGGGCGGTAATAATGGGGAACGTTTTCTTCTGTTAGAATTAAAATCTCTACACCCTTATCCGTTTTACTGATTGCATCTGCCGCGCTAATTCCCGCAGCACCGTTACCGATTATCACGTATTTAGTTTTCAACATATATGCTTTTCCATATTATTAATTTCTTTCTAATACTAATACTTTTTTCTAACATTACAAAGAACAAACAAAGTGAATATAATTACTTTTTAATGAATTTTGATATTTTACTGAAAAGATTAACAATAGCCGGGCTTCTTCTACCGGAAATAATTGCGTTATCCAGTTGATTTTTGAATTCCTCCGCATTATTAAAATGAGGAATTTTCAAAATGCTTTTACCAATTTCAATTGAAAAATGGGCATCACTTCCACACACAACTGACAAAGAATGCTTGCCGGCAAATTTCAACGCTTTTGTATTATACGTTTTTTTTAGAACTCTCGAATTATAAACCTCGACCATATCCACCAAATCAAGATTTTTTTCAAGGTCAGATATTTTTATGGTAGCAGAACGTATTGAATCAAAAGGATGAGGAATACAAACAAGCCCGCCCTGCTCCTTAACTGCAAGCATGGTTTTACGTAAATCCTGTTCCTTAGCAATGTTTTCCGTTGTAAATAAACCAATTATTTCCCCTGACGCGGTTTTAATTTCCTGCCCGGTTATTACTTTAAGCCAATCAGGAGCTATTTTTGCGAATTCCAATGAGGGATTTACGTTGTTATGGTCGGTTATGGCAATAACGTCAATTTTCTTTATTTTACAATGCTTGATTATTGTTTCGTATTTTAAACTAGAACATCTGGAATTGTAAGTATGACAATGCATCTCACAATTTAACCATTCTTTTTCCATAAATATACCTTTAGGAATAAAAATATAATAAAGCTACGGTTATACCGTAAACACTAACCGTGCCCAGAATATGAGGGTCATTTATTAAAATCTTATCCGGGTCGCCGCCCTGCCCTTTTTTGTAAACAATGTAAAGATAACGGAAAATACCGTATAAAACCAAAGGAATTGTATAAACTAGCCTATGTTCAATTCCACGCGGATTTGATATAGTATACAACGAATAAGAAATCAAAGCTCCGGTTGCTGAGATTGATATCAATTGGTCAAGCAGTTTTTCGGAATAATCTGATAATACAGCTTTCTTTTTATCTTTGTCGTGTTCAAGAAAGAAAATATACTCAAACCGCCTTTTACTCGATGCAAGTAAAAGAGCGAGAAAAAACGTTGTTACTAAAAACCAGTATGAAGGTTCACTACTGATAATAATAGCTCCGGCTAAAGCGCGTAAAACAAATCCTGATGCAATTATTATTATATCAATTAATACAACGTGTTTCAATATTGAAGAATACAAAATATTAATTACAAAATAAACGCCGGAGATTACTAAAAAATAAGGATTAATAAAATAAGCGGATGTTAAGGAAACGCTTAACAATATAAAAGCAAAAACAGACGCTCCGCCTTTGCTGATAACCCCCGAGGCAATAGGCCTTCTGCATTTGTTTGGGTCAAGCTTATCAAGTTCCGCGTCAGCAATATCGTTAATTATATACACTGCTCCTGAAAGAAAGCAGAAAATAAAAAACCCGGCAATGTTTGTCCACAACAAATTAAGGATTAAAAATTTGTTCGCAAATAATATTGCGCCGAAAATAAAAAAGTTTTTTGTCCATGCTCTTGGCCGGACAACTCTGATGTATCCTAATATTTTTTTAGCCATAGTATTATATCTTAACCAATGTATTTATTTTATTATAAAAATTATCAGAAATTTCAGAATATTTCTTTATTTCTGAATCAAGTCTTTTTGAATAAAAATCAATTTGCAAATTCCCGGTGCTTCCTGTATGTTCACGTTTCTTAATAATTTCATAAGCATCCAATTTATTAAGCCGGTCTAAATTCGCGCCTACCCTTTTATACGCTTCACGGAAAGGAATGTTTTCTTCAATTACCATTTCGTAAGCTTTATCAGCAGCGAAAATATCCGGAGACATTGCCTTTACCAAATTTTCTTCAATGGGTTCAATTTCACCGAAAGTAAATTCTATCACCGAACAAATATTTATAAATATATCAAAAGCCTGAATAACGGCTTTTTTAGTTTCCTGCATATCTCTGTTATAACCAGAAGGCAAACCCGTTGTAACGTTAATAAGTTCGTTTAAAATGCCTGTAAACTTTGAATACCTTCCTCGTACCAGTTCCATTACATCAAGGTTTCTCTTTTGCGGCATTATTGATGACCCTGTGGTTATTTTTTCGCTTGGTTTAAAAAACGCGAACTCTCTCGTTGTGAATAACATAAGGTCACAAGCTATTTTATTGAATACACTTGCCGTATCCATTAACCAGTAAACTATCTTCAATTCTATTTTCCCTCTTGAATTTTGGCAATACAACGAGTTAGACTGCAGTCTTGAAAAATCAAGAAGCTCTGCCGTGTATTCTCTGTCCAACGGGATTGACACACCATACCCTGCTCCGCTGCCTAAAGGGCACATATCATTTATTTCAAAAACCGCATCAAACAATTTTATTGCGTCTATTAATTCTTCAACAAAACTCGTTGACCACATACCGATACTTGACGGCATTCCTCTCTGCATGTGAGTATATCCGGGCATTGGAATAAACTCGTATATTTTAGCAAAATCAAGAATTGTTTTAATAACGGAAGTTAATGAATTAAAACTTTGAATAAGCTTGTGTTTACAATACAAACGCATATCAAGCATAATCTGATCATTCCTGCTTCTGCCTGTATGGATTTTTTTACCAGCTTCACCGCAAATCCGGGTTAATTCTTTCTCCACTGTAGTATGCACATCTTCATCCGAAATTTCTATTTTAAAATCAGCGTTATTATTTTTTTCATTAAGTTTTTCAATACCTGATAAAAGGGAATCAAGCTCCTGATTTGTGATTATCCCGATTTTATTTAACATTTTTGCCTGTGCCGCGTTTCCTGCCAAATCCCAGATAACAAGTTCCATATCTGTTATATAATCATCGCCAACAGTAAACTCTTCTATTATATCTGCAAGAGAATATTGGCTTTTTTGCCAAAGTTTACTCATTTATACCCCATTATTGAAAATATGATAACACAAAATTATATAAATTAGTTAATATTAAAAAGTAATTTATTATACTTTATTATAAAAATTTATTCAAAATCTTTATGCATATCCTGAAGGGAAACATTGATAGATACAGGCTTATCAATCAAATTCATATACACTTTAAAAGTTCTTGCCGTGGTAACATCAACGGGTTTATTCGTTGTTTTGGTTGACGCATTCAGAAGAAAAAACAGAAAACGTTTATTTATTATATTCCCTGTGTTTATGTTATTTTGCACAGCCACAATATTAATTTTCTCGTTGAATTTACGAAGTAAAGAAGAAGTGAGAGAATATAATAAACGGAAAGAATTATCCCTTACACGCGGAGAAAAATTAATTTACTTTTTGGAAAGGTTTAGCAAGAAAGCCGGCTTATTTCCTGCAAAACTTTCGATTTTAAAAAGTGTATATCCTGCAGTTAAAACCAAACACGGGTGGGGAAAACCATATAATTATACCAGTAATGGAATAACATTCAGGCTTTCTTTCTCAATTCCAAACGATGACGGATATTATTTTTACAATTCAGCAACCGGAGAGCAGCGGTATAAAGGTTATCTTTTTAAATATATGCACGGGAAAATTATCCGGTAGTGAAAGTTTTTTTGAGAATCAGGGTTTAATAAAAACGGGAAAGCAGGTAAAACCTTTTATTTATTTTTTATTAATGAATTAAATAATAATCCGATATTTATACGGATTTTGTTTTATAAGGGGTCAAATATGACAGATATTAAATATGATTTTTTAACTCTTGATGATATTAATGATGATGATTATGAAGATATCCCGTGTACGGATAAAAATAATTATGAATTTATTTCATTAAAAAAACACTATGAAGAATCAGGAGTTACTCTCCCTTAATACTGGATAAATCATTTTAAATGATTTTAGTTCTTTGCGTGTAAAAAATTTTTTCATAATTCTGCTAATCCGCTTAACCGATTTTTTCTCATATAATTCTTTAGGAACATAGTTCAATTTCTCAAGGGATTTTAGAATAAAAGTCTTCTCTTTATATATCTCAGATAAATCCGCATACGCTACAGCGCTTTTAAAACCGGCATATCCTGAAAGTGAAGAATTTCTCGCGGACATATTTTTTACTATCTGAAAAACTTCGTTTTCTGCCTGGATTAATTTTTTCAACCTAATTTTCCGTTTAGTTGAACACAAAGCAAAGTTCTGGAAAAACAATTCCAACAATAACTTAAATATATGGTTATCCGGTTTATCTATTAAGAAAGTAAGATATTTAGGTGACATATATGCACGCATTGCTTCAAGAGTTTTATCCAGAATATAATTATAGTATCCCAGATGAAAAGCGCATTGGCAGGCATGAATAACGTATAAATACGGGTAAGTCTCGGAAAAAGGCATTAGATGAGTAAAAATATCCATTGCCTGTTTATATTTGTGAGACTCCATATACATAAGGCCTTTATAAAACAATGCCTGAGTATTGAAAAAATCCTGCTGGGATTGCATTTCCTTATCATGTTTACCCAGCTCCATCTCCTGTTTCGGGCTGATTATTTCAGCAGGCGTTAGGGCAGTATTATCTAAGGGCGCAATTAATTCTTCAATGGCTTCATTATCGTGAATTGAATATTCATCTTCTTGAGTTAAAGCTTGATTTCCGGTAAAATATTCTTCGTCTTGAATATCAATTTCAGTTATTTCTTCATCAACAACATGGCCTTTTAAAGGGCATACGAACTCTTCATCTTCCCGTTCTATATATTTTGCTTCAATTTCTTCTTTATTAATTAGAGGGCCGTGTTTACGCCGTTCAATTTTATCGCGCATTCTCTCAATCGGAGCGACTTTACCTTCCAAAGCTTCTCTTAATAAAGTTTTGTTTTCAGAAAAATTATCCTCAGCTCTTTCACGAATAGATTTAATCCTCTGAAATTTCAGTTTCTCAATTTTATGCCTGATTGTAGTATCAAATAATTTCTGAGTTTTCTTTTCTGTTTCTTTAATTTTTCTTAAAGCGATTTTAGGATTATCATCTATTTGTTTACGTTTTTGAGGGTCACGCAGCACCTGATAAGCTTCATTTATATGCATAACACTTTTCATGCTATCTGCGTATTTTTCCTCCCCCTGTAAAATTAACTTTTCCGGATTATATTCCTGCATCTTTTGTTTGAATGCCAAATCTATTTCTTCCGGGCTAGCGTGTTTATGCGTTCCTAATATTTTATAATAATCCATTTTTATACTGTATCTAAACCCGTTTTAATAGTCAATTAAAATGTTTAATTAATAAAATTAGGAATTTTGTTTATTAAACGTTAAATTTCAAATAATAATTGTGGTATTAAGAATACAATATTTTATTTAAGATAATTATGAAACCTGAAATAAAAAAAATATACGTTCAAAACAGCGCTGTAAAATATTCAAAACACATCTTGTCAAAAATCAACATGCCGTATGAAATAATTGAAGATGATGAAAATATAAACGGTGATAAAAGCACTCTACTTCTCGCGGTAAAAAAAGGTGATTTTGTAAAACCCTGCCCTTGTTCTAATGACAGTATTTCATGCTCATATTATAATATAAACTATATGGAAGGGTGCCTTTTTGACTGCTCTTATTGTATACTTCAACTTTATTTAAAAAACAAGCCTGTTACAGTTTATGTAAATTTTCACAATTTAATTAATGAACTTGATAAAATTTTATCTACAGGCAAGTTCATCCGTTTAGGCCCGGGAGAACTCGCTGATTCATTACTGCTTGAAAAATATACCGGGTTTGCCCATAGATTAATTGAATATTTCAAAGACAAAAACGCTTTACTTGAAATTAAAACCAAAGACCATAGAGTAGATTCTATATTAGATGCAGAACACGCGGGTAAAACCGTTATCTCGTTTTCAGTAAACCCTGAAAAAATAGTAACAAATGAAGAATACTTTGCGTCAAGTTTAGAAAACCGGGTACTTGCCTTAAAAAAATGTATTGATAATAATTATTTTGTTGGTTTACATTTTGACCCTGTAATCATCTATAAGGGTTGGGAACCGGATTATAAAGCTACAGTTGAATATATTGCATCGGAAATCCCTCACAATAAAATAAAATGGATAAGTATAGGGTTTTTACGTTTTCCTTTACAACTAAAGTCAATAATAAAAGAAAATCACGTTTCAAGTAATTTATTAACAGGAGAGCTTGTTAAAACTTCAAGCGGGAAAATGCGTTACTTTATAAAACTCCGGCAGAAAGGATATGAGTATATGAAGAATATAATTAAGGAATATTTTCCCGGAGTTAATTTTTATTATTGTATGGAAACACGGTTTGTCTGGAAACAACATTCCGATGCTCTTTACAATTTAAAAAAAATAAACGAATAAATTTTTAACGGGTTTGTAATATTGTATTAAACATTTGCTTTAATTTTTTCTTTTTTTATTGTAATATTTTATTACAACAAAGGGGAGTTATAAAATAAAACTATTACGCATATTCTTATTACTATTTATATTTACTATGTTCTGCGCGTTTAATATAACTACGGATGCGGTTTTTCAAACAATAGAATCAAGAATCCGGATAACAAAAAAACTGCGTATACCTTTTATAGTTGACGGATTGACTTTAGAAATATTTCTTCCGGGTGATTATACAAACGGAGTTAATATTCAAAAAATATCCGGAATGTCACTAGGAAATATTTCAGGTGGTAATTTTAAAAAAAGAATCACCATTGATAAATACGGAAACAGAAAACTCCATCTACAATTTTTCAACCTTAATAAAGAAATATTTCTGGATTATGGGTTCATATTTTCTTCAAGAGTTAAGCCAAGGAGAAATAAATTCCCCAGCAGGTTCCCGATAAATTTAACAACGAGGAAAAAACATTACAAACACTTAAGATTTACCGGGAAAGTGCAATACGGGAATAAACGCGTTATTAATCTTGTTAGATTCTTAACTTCAAAACACAACGAATTATACAAAGCTGTTCTTGAAATATTTTTTTGGGTTAGGCAAAATGTGCACCATGACCCTAATCAAGCATATGATGACGGATTAACAACTTACTTAAACAGAAAAGGCAATGAAAAGGGAATTCTAAATCTAATTTTAATGCTGCTTCGCACAGCTAAAATTCCATGCCGTGTTGTTAAAGGTATTAGCATTGATAAAAAATTTGTATACCGCCTAAAGCAAGAGAATTTGGAGTTTAGATATCCAAGGGGATATTATAAATGGATTGAAATATTTTTTCCAACTAGAGCATGGGTACCTTTTGATATAAACGCGAGTTACTTTTTCGTGCCGGATAACATTATCCGCCTGGGTGTAGGAAATGATACTGAAGAAATAAAAGATTTACAAAAACTATCCAATGGAATCTTATTGAAAAGCAATGATAATTTTTTCGTTGAATCAATGAATATTAATAAATATATAAATTCTTTATATAGCCAAAATAACTTATTCAACAATATAGCATTACCCCCTGGTGATGACAGTAGATTTATTAACAGTTTAAACAAAGACGTTAAAATAAATACTCTATATTTTGGAAGGTATCTGCCACACAAAAACGTTAATAGTTATCCCATATTCATCTATATAAACAACGTGAAAAAACAAACAAAATACAGTACTTTGGTAAAGTATAAAATAACTGAAAAAACCAATTATGCTCAGCAGGTTGATTTACAAAAACATCTATTTTTAGACCACATTGCGTTGCCTATATATTTTTCCGGTATTTACCCTGCTAAAGTGCGTGTGGAAATATATAAAGACGATAAAAATAAACCCGGAAAACTCTATGCAAGAAGTTATTATAGAATTTTAACTGAATCAAAAAACGGAATCAATATTCATAAATTTTATTTCGAAAGACAAAAATGGCCTTTTCTGGAAAAAGGAAAATACTGGATAGTATTAAAAACTTCTAAAAAAGGACAAATATACTGGCAGGGAATTTTCGGTAATTCCTTTGCTACAGCTAATGACACACGCAAAAATGACGGCAATTACTGGGATACTTATTGCAACGTAGATTTCATGTTTGAAATATGGGGAAATTATATAAAACGTCCGGAAAAATAAAAAAAGAAGGACAGCCGTTGGATGCGGCCGTTCCTTCTCTTATCTAAAGGACACTAGCTCAAAAACGTGTTAAAGCTGGAGGGACATTTAACACCTGAGCGTACTTATGTATAGTTTATCGGCTGTTCATTAGCCAATTCTTTAATTTACTTTAGCATTTTTTTATTTTTTTTCGTTTTTCGGTTATTTATTTAATCAGTTGCTGTTTAATTATATTAAAACCGGATGAAACTTGATTATTATTACAGCAGAAAAAAATAATATATTCTAATAAGTTAAATAGCACTTTTAAAGAGGAATTACATGATTATTGATTGCCACACCCATACTTTTTTATCTGATGGTGTTTTATTACCATCAGAGCTAATAAAACGTTGTGAGGACAACGGATATCATACTCTGGCTATTACAGACCATGTTGACAAGGGCAATATTAGATATGTGCTTTCAAACCTTATCGAAGCTGTTAATACAGCCAATAAGTACTCAAAAATAAATGTCCTGCCCGGAGTTGAAATAACTCATGTTCACCCGCGAGGTATTCAGGAATGCCTTGATATAGCCAGAGAC
>CALGPD010000020.1 GCA_937960625.1 uncultured Spirochaetia bacterium
AAGTATAATATTTCATCCAAGCAAAAAGGGGAAAAATAATGAAAATTGAAAATATCATAAAAGATAATATAGCTGAAACCCTTTATATCACAGTTGCAATGAAATGCAAAGAAACAAAAAGAAAAAGCCCTTTTTATAATGACCCTTTTGCCTGCGAAATTATGAAAAAAATTGACTATGATTTTGCAAAGTATAGAAAGGCTGTAAAAAGTTCCGTAGGCGTTGCTATACGTTCTAATTATTTTGATGAGCAAACCCGGAATTTTATTGAAAATACAAAAAATCCCGTTATTGTAAATATCGGCTGTGGACTTGATACCCGTTTTCTTAGATTAGGAAAGCAAATCATGGATAAAGCAATAGTATATGAACTTGATTTGCCTGAAGTAATCGAAATGCGAAAAAAAGTAATACCTGAAGCTAAAAATAATTTTTATCTGTCATGCTCAATGTTTGAAACAAAATGGATGGATTTAATAAAAGAAAAACACCCTAAATCTAGTTTTCTGTTCAATGCTGAGGGTGTATTAATGTATTTTGAAATGCAGCAAATAAAAAACTTATTAACAAATTTAGCCCAAAGGTTTAATAAATCAAAAATCTTATTCGATGTATTAAATTCATGGATGTGCAAAAACTCTCATAGGCATGACACCGTAAAACTAACAAAAGCAACGTTTAAACTTTCCTGTGATAATGATTATGAATTCGAAAAATGTCATGAAAAGCTTAAACTAATTTCTTGTAAAAAATTCCATGATTTTAAAGACTTGAAAAGAATAGGAATTTTAATGAATCTATTGATGAGAATTGTGCCCGCACTTAAAAATTCATGCCGGATTTTATTTTATAACATAGACGATAAACATATAGTTTAAAAAATCTAATTAAGTTCCTGTAATAAAAACTAAAATTACAGGAGCTTTTTTATTGTCTGTATAAATTTATATTTTTTTTCGACTTGGTGAAAGGTTTCCCCGTTTTATATAGTAAAATAAACCATCTGATACAATATTTCTCAAACTTGTGGTAATACGGGCTATGGCAGTATTTCCAATAGGGGGGGAACCTAAAAATAACTAAGCCGTAGCCGGTGAATATCCTTTTTAAGCCTGTCAGGTGAGTGGTTGTTCCTGATAGGCTTTTTTTATTAAATGACTTCTATGAAAATTTATACAATAAAAATATAAGGGAGGGTATTTCCCTCCCCTATCAACAACGTGTTCAGAAAAATACTAGATATTGTTATTTCACGGAGAAATATTGAAATTTTTGGTATATAACAAGGTCAACTTCAGACAACCTGTTTGAATCCGTGATCTCTACAAACCATGTATATTTCACATTTTTGTCCAGCAATCCTTCAAAATTCACGCTGGATTTATTTAAACCGTATTCGGGTTGTTTTTCAAAAAAGATATTGTCAAAAAGGATTAATTGCTTTGAATCAGCAAAATTCATTCCCGGTTTATATTGGGCAAGCCTGAAACAATAATACAAATGCATATCAGGAATTGTTTTCCACTTAAAACTTATACCGTTTTTAATTTTATTAAAAGCAATATTCCCTTTAGGAATGAATTTTTTCTTCAATTCCTTATATTTTGTTAAAAAATCATGTTTTGAATTAACATATCTGGATTTTCTATACATTGTACCGTCCTTGTACTTTATGATAATTGTATAGTTTCCTTGCTTAATAAAATCCCTAGTATCCCATACCATAAACCACAAAACATATGCGTTGCTTATATAGCCGTTTAGATTCTCTCTGTTATATTTCTGATTGATTTTAAAATCTATCTTATAATTATCCGGGCCTATTGCTTTAATATATTCAATATCTTCTATTCGGGGCTGAGCCGGGTAAAACATTACTAAAAACTTAGCATGTTCAGGTTTATTTATTCTTGTAGCGGGATATTCTTTTTTAAAATCCTCATAACTTTCGAGATAGGCATTAGTTATTACAAATTTTGATATATCCGGAACCGTATTCAAAACAACCTCCTTATTATTTCCCTTTGATTTTGCAAGATTGTTAACTACAATAGCAGTAACTACAAATACTAGAATTGACAATAAAATATAAATCACCCGTTTTTTGCTGTAAAAAGGTTCGTACGGGTCAGGAGAGTCATTCCAATCCATATTACACCTCCCATAATACTCTATTAATATTATAGGGTATTACGTTGGGTCACTTTCAAGCATTATTTTGTAATTGGGATTTGCATCTGCCGGATCTGGCAGTCTATACTCGTGAATTTCTTGTTTGGAAAAATAATGTTAATAAAATATATTAACGGAGGGCCAATAATTTTATAATTATTAGAAGATATCCAGGATTTTAAATCTTCATAATGCTCGAGGGTTTCTTTATGTATTCCTTTATAACTAACCGTAGCGTATAATCCCGCGGGTATTTTTTTTACATGGCCGTTATTATCAACCTTTTCGACCTGACGGCAAAAATCAATTATTATAGGTTTTTCAGTTTTATCAAAATAATTATGATAGATACCAAAATACCAGCCCCAGGGGTTATATCCTTTCTCCAATTCAATTAAAAAGCGGTACAATTTTAATGCTTCATCCATCTTAAAAGTAGAGGTCTCTTTACTCACAAACAAAGCATATCTTTCAGAAAATTTTCTAAGTTCAATTTTATCAAAACTTACATTGATACTATTTAAATTGCTTGTAAAGAGTTGAAAATCTTGAATAACTTTCTTTTGCTTGGTTAAATTATCAATCTCTTTCTGAATCTCTTTTTCTTTTTTAAATAATAATTTCTGAATATCCGTTACATTTAACTCAGTAAAGATTGAATTGATTTCTTTTAAAGAAAACTTTAAATTTTTAAAACGCTGAATAAAATCCAGAGTAATAAATTGTATATAAGAATAGTATCTATAACCGGAAATATCCTTAAATTCAGGCGGTAGAATCCCAATTTTATCGTAATATTGAAGAGTTCTTTTACTTACACCCGTTATTTCACTAAACTCGCCAGTTGTATAATATATTCCGTCTTCCATTTATTATACCGGTTTATCTGTCTCCGATAAGTTTAACCATTATTGCTTTTTGCACATGCAACCGATTTTCAGCTTCATCAAAAACCACGCTATGTTTGCCGTCCATAACAGAATCTGTTATTTCCATTCCGCGCATGGCTGGTAAACAATGCATAACGATAACGTCTTTATTTGCCAATTTTAGCAATTCATCATTAACCTGATAGCCTTTAAAAGCTTTTTCGCGTTTTTTCTTTTCTTTTTCCTGGCCCATTGAAACCCATACATCCGTATAAATAACATCCGCGTTTTTGGCTGCATGTTCCGGAATATTTGTTAATGTAATTGACCCGCCGGATTTTTGAGCAATTTTATTCGCCTTTTTTATATCATCATTGCTTAATTCATACTCTTTTGGGCTTGAAATAATAAAATTACTCCCCAAAATAGCTGAAGTAAACATTAACGAACGAGCAACATTATTAGCATCACCAATAAAAGAAACGTTTAGATCTTTAAAATCTTTTTTGTTTTCTTTTATCGTAAAAAAATCGGATAATGCCTGACAGGGATGTAAATAATCAGTTAATCCGTTTATTACGGGAATAGGCGAATATTTAGCAAGATTTTCCACGTCTTCATGTTCATAAGTTCTAATCATAATGCCGTCAAGATACCGCCCCATAACATGCCCTGTATCATAAATGCTTTCGCCTTTACTAAGCTGAGTTTTGGATATATCTAAAAATATACCAATGCCGCCGAGTTGATAAATTCCAACTTGAAACGATAATCTAGTACGGGTGGAATTCTTTGAAAACATCATTCCTAATGTTTTATTTTTCAAATACGGTTTATATATTCCTTTTTTAGCTTGTTTCTTTAATTTTTTAGCTAAAGAAAATATTTCTTTTATCTGGTCAACAGAAAAATCTGTGACACAAAGTAAATCTTTTTTGTATTTCATGAAATGCCTCTATCTAATTAAATAAATTCATTTAGTGTATTGATAAAATTATCGGCTTGTTTATGCGTAATAATGAATGGAGGAAGAATTCTTAGAGTATTATTTCCAATTGCATTGGTTATAATCCCCTTATTTAGAAGTTTTTCGTTAACATCTTTCGCTATCTGAGGCATACTTATAGCTATCATCAAACCTTTACCGCGTATTTCGGTTATGGTTTTTGGGTTTTTATCTTTAATTTCGTTTAATTTCCCGAATAAATATTCTGACATATCATTTATATGTTTCATTGTTTTTTCTTCTTTTAACAACTCAATTACCTGATTTCCGACTGCTGTACATATAGGATTCCCACCGAAAGTTGAAGCATGATGCCCGGGAGAAAATACATCCTTATATTTTTCAGCCACATGCATTGCCCCAATAGGAAGGCCGTTGCCAAGGCCTTTTGCCATAGTAATAACATCAGGTGTAATATCAAAATGCTGAAAAGAAAAATATTTTCCCGTTCTACCTATTCCTGTTTGAACTTCGTCAAAAATAAAAAGAGCATCAAATTTTTGACATAATTCTTTTGCTTTATTTACAAAACCATCAGTTAACGGATTAATACCGCTCTCCCCCTGAATACCTTCAACGAATAAAGCGCAAACATCGTTATTAAACTCTTTTTCCAGAGATTGTATATCATTTCTATGAACATATCTAACACCGGAAATTAAAGGCTCAAAACCTTCCTGATATTTTTGCTGGCCGGTTAATTTAATACTGCCTGTTGTACGGCCATGAAAAGAATCATAAAGAGCCAAAATAACGTGTTTATCGGAATTAATAGAATTGCCGCGTAATCTTGAAAATTTTATTGCAGCTTCGTTTGCTTCTGTACCACTGTTGCAAAAAAAGGTTCTCCCCGGAAAAGATATGCTCTGAATATTTTCCGCAAGTTTAATTTGATTAGGGATTAAAAATAAATTAGATGTATGCATGAGTGCCGCAACCTGTTTTTTTATTACTTTTGTAATAGCAGGATGAGCATGGCCGAAATTAGTAACCGCAAGCCCGCTTAAAAAATCAAGATATTTATTTCCGTTTGCATCCCAGAGATATGCTCCGCTGCCCTTTTCCATTGCAATTGGAAAAGAACCATAAGTATGTAAAACGTATTTTTTATTATCAACTAAATAATCATTATTATTCATTATTACCACCTGTTTCCATCAACTTACTATTTCAGTTCCAATACCACCCGTAGTGAATACCTCAAGTAAAATTGAATGCTCTAACATTCCGTTTATAATGTGTATTTTTTCAACGCCTTGCTTCAGTGTATCAAGAGCCATTTGCAATTTAGGAAGCATTCCACCGCTGATTATTCCTTTTTCTTTTAATTCATTTATACGCTTTTCGTTTAATGTCGGAATAACGCTCTTGTCATCATCAGGATTTTCATAAACGCCGTAAACATCGGTTAAAAAAATTAATTTAGCGGATTTCAATTCCGAAGCTATTGCATAAGCTACATCATCAGCGTTTACATTAAAAGTTTCGCCCTGCTCATTAATACCTATTGGCGAAATTATTGGTATAAAACCGCTTTCCTCTAACACATTAATAATCTTAGTATCAACGCTTACTATTTCACCTACATAACCGTAATTAGATTTACCGTTTACGTGTTCTTTTGTTTTAACCTGTATTAAAGCGCCGTCTTTGCCTGATAAACCTACGCTTTTGGCACCGTGTTTATGAATAAGTGCCACTAAATTTTTATTCACCTGGCCGGTTAATACCATCTCAGCAATATCAACCGTTTCTTTATCACTAACGCGTACCCCGTTATGAAAAACAGCTTCCTTACCGAGCTTATTCATCATTTCGGTAATGCCTTTTCCTCCTCCGTGAATGACAATGGGATTTATTCCTACGTATTTTAAAAGTATAATGTCCTGGACAACGAGTTCACGCATTTTCTCGTCAATCATTGCTGATCCGCCGTATTTTATAACAATATTTTTACCAAAAAATTCTTTAAAATACGGCAACGCCTCTGATAATATCTTTGCTTTATCAATTAATTCCATAATAACTCTATGATTTATATTGTGAATTTATTCTGACATACTCAAATGAAATATCCGTAGTGTATACGGTTTTTTCATGTTCACCCTGATTAAGGTTTATCGTAAATGTATTTTTCTTCTTTTTTAAATACTTAGCTGCTTCTGCCTCAACATATTCTTCAAACAAAGCACCGTTTTTAACTGCCTGAATATCTCCAATAAATAGGTCGATTTTATCCGGAGATAATAAAACGTTTTCAACACTGCCTGCTGCGGATAAAATCCTTCCCCAATTAGGGTCCATGCCGAAACACGCTGTTTTAAATAGAAGAGAATTCGCAATACCAAAAGCAACTTTTTTAGCGTCCTGTTTTGAAGCTGCGCCCTTAACATTTACGGTTATCTGCTTACTTGAACCCTCGCCGTCTTTAATTATCTCCCATGCTATATGCATGCATACTTCAAATAATGCAGCTTTAAATACTTCATACTCTTCAGTATCAATATTAATTTCCTGATTTTCAGCAAGACCGTTTGCAAGAATTAACACGGTGTCATTTGTACTCATTTCACCGTCAATGGTTATTGAGTTAAATGTTTCTTCGATTGCATCTTTTAATGCGTTTTCTAAAGCAACCTGAGAAATTTTTGCATCGGTAGTAACAAAAGTAAGCATGGTTGCCATATTAGGCGCAATCATACCCGAGCCTTTTCCGCTCGCGCCAATTTTTATAACGTCTTTGCCAATTCTCACTTTTAGCGCAATTTCTTTTTTACGTTTATCCGTTGTCATTATTGCTTCTGAAAAAAGACTGTCATTTTCGAACTGAGGTTTTAATATATTTTTGCAGATTTTATTTACGCCGTATTCCAATGTCTGCATTGGAAGTTGTTCGCCGATTACTCCGGTTGAACATACAAGCACGCTTCCTGTAGGAAATTCTAAAGTATCTTCAATTATCTTTACCATTTTTAGGGCATTATCCATACCCCTTTTGCCTGTACAAGCATTTGCATTACCACTATTCACGATTATTGCATTAATAGGGTTATTGATTCTTTCCTTACAAATTAAAACAGGCGCAGCTTTTACCTTATTCTTAGTAAATACACCTGCTGCTTTACATGGAGTTTTAGAATAAATAATTCCTAAATCTTTTTCACCGGTTTTTTTAATAGAACAGGACAGACCTGTTGCTTTAAAACCTCTTGGTGCCGCACACGCGCCTTGAATTTTTGAAGACATAGTTTTTAAATCCCTGCTTGTAGATTATATAACGTTATAATAGTCCGGTTTCCTCCGGTAAAGAGAAAATGATATTCATATTCTGAACTGCCTGGCCTGATGCACCTTTTATAAGATTATCCAATGCTGAAACGACAATCAAAGTATCCGTTCTAGTGTCAATACCAAATCCGATATGAACGTTATTAGTTAAATATACATCTTTTGTAGAAGGAAGTGAATTTTTACGTATATGAATAAAAGAATTATTCATATAAAATTCATTATATATGGAAATTATTTCTTCAATACTAGCTGTTTTTTGTAATTTCACGTAAATTGTTTCTAAAATACCCCTTGTCATGGGCACAACCTGAGGAGAGAACAACACGCTGCATTCAACACCGGCTTTTCTCCCTGCATGAGTTTCCATTTCAGGAGCGTGTTTATGCAAATACCCTATTTTATACGGTGTTATACTCTCGTTTCGTTCGCCGAATAAGTTTGCTTGAGAAGCTTTTCTGCCCGCACCTGTAATTCCGGTTTTTGCGTCAACAATAAAATCAGTTGCATAATCGTGTTTTAACAGCGGGGTTATACCCAAAATTGCAGCAGTAGGATAACACCCCGGGTTTGCTATTAAATCTTTTCCCTTTATTTCATCCCTGAAAAGTTCAGGCAAACCATAAGCGCTGTTTTCTAATAATTCCGGTTCTGTGTGCTTTCTGCCATACCATTTTTCGTAAGTTGGAATATCTTTAAAACGGAAATCACCGGACACATCAACAACTTTAATCCCTTTTTCAATAAACTGTGGGGCAAATTTCATTGCAACACCGTCAGGAGTAGCAAAAAAAACCACATCAGTTTCAATGTTAAGCGCGTCCTGAATTGAGGAAAACTTTAAGTCAATTTTACCCGTAAAATAAGGAAAAACATCCTGAAACAACAGCCCTTCTTCATCCAATGCACAAACAGAAACGACTTGAGCGTTTGGGTGGGCGCACAATAATCTGACTATTTCATACCCGCTGTATCCGCTCGCTCCGACAATACATGCTTTTATTTTATTTTCATTCATGATAGTTTCACCTTAATAATTATTTTTCACATAGTCAGATTTGGATAGAAATATTTTACCTAGGCTTCCTGAGTATCACTCTGGGCGCGTTTTTTCTTTTCCTGCTTTTCAGGCTTCTTTAAAACAGGCAATTTATAAATACTTCTTATTTTATTTTCAAGTTCAAAAGCTAAATCTTCGTTGCTTCTAAGAGTTTCTTTAACGTTTTCTCTGCCCTGCCCGAGCCGCATGTCTTCGCCGTAAGAATACCATGTACCGCTTTTTTCAATTAAATTATTTTCAACAGCAAGGTCTAAAATACAGCCTTCCTGAGAAATACCTTCACCGAAAATAATTTCAAACTCCGCTTGTTTGAAAGGAGGGGCTATTTTATTCTTTACAACTTTAACCCGCGCTTTTGTTCCGTAAGGGTCAGCGCCTTTTTTAAGTGTCTCGATTTTTCTAATATCCATGCGTACTGAAGAATAAAACTTAAGCGCGTTTCCTCCGGTTGTGGTTTCCGGATTACCGAACATCTGGCCTATTTTCATACGTATCTGGTTAATAAAAATCACGGACGTTTTGGACTGATTTATTATTGCAGTTAACTTTCTCAATGCCTGAGACATTAAACGTGCCTGCATTCCCATATGAGCATCGCCCATATCTCCGTCAATTTCGCCTTTAGGAACCAAAGCAGCCACAGAATCTATAACGATTATATCAACAGCGCCGCTTCGCACTAAAGCTTCAACAATCTCCAAAGCCTGTTCACCGGAATTCGGCTGAGATACATATAGATTATCTATATCAACACCGAGTAACTTTGCATAGCTTGGGTCAAGCGCGTGTTCCGCATCTACAAATGCAGCAATACCTCCGGCTTTTTGCGCGTGGGCCAGCGCGCTTAGAGCAAGCGTGGTTTTACCTGAAGATTCAGGGCCGTAAATTTCCGTAACCCTGCCTCTAGGAATACCGCCTATACCCAACGCTATATCAACTGTAAGTGCTCCGGTAGGTATACTCGGTATTTCTTCCACGTCCTTAACACCGAGTTTAATAATCGAACCTTTACCGAACTGTTTTTCAATTTGTAAAATAGCAGTTTCTAAAGCTTTTCCTTTATC
This sequence comes from uncultured Spirochaetia bacterium, assembly GCA_937960625.1. GTDB lineage: Bacteria > Spirochaetota > CALGPD01 > CALGPD01 > CALGPD01 > CALGPD01. Next base: position 9,460 of record CALGPD010000020.1, read on the forward strand.
ACTGCCTTGATTTGTTTTTTTATCTTTTGCCATTTTAGTTGCTACCATTTTTTTCTCCCTGTTTACTCTTGAATTAAATGCATAATGCATTTATTACAAATTCTAAAGAATACCAAGCTAAAAATCACGACACACTGTGTCGAAAACCTGATTATAAACAGGGAATTTGTCTAAATTTACTTATTTAGATTGCAAAATTCCAATTATAATTTAAAAATACTGATTAATTTCCCGCAACATTAAGCATACCGCCGGCAAGGAGAATTTCTTTCTGCCTGTCGGATAAATTAGCCTCAAGCTCAATATCGTTACCCGTTGTTATATTTTTTAACAAAACTTTACCGCCGGATTTTATAATCCCGCGTATATTTTTAAGTTCAAGCTCATCACTTTGAGAGATTTTATCATAATCAGCCTCATTCTTAAAAACCAGAGGAAGAATCCCAAAGTTTATAAGATTAGCAGAATGAATCCTTTCAAACGATTTGGCTATAACAGCTTTTACGCCTAAAAACATAGGGCAAATTGCAGCGTGTTCCCTAGACGAACCCTGGCCGTATGACAAACCGCCTACAACGATATTATGACCGCCTTTATCACGGTTATTTGCCGAGCGCACATGAAACTCAGGGTCAACTCCTTCAAATACAAATGTTGAATATTTTTCAATGTTTGATCTGTACTTAAGCCTTGATCCCGCAGGCATAATATGGTCGGTTGTTATTTTATCTCCCACTTTTAAAGTACATACGCCTTTAATATCTTCAACCAGCGGATCTGAATACGGAGGCTGGCCGATATTAGGCCCGCGTTTTATTTCAATGTCTTTGCCGTTTTCAGCCGGTTCTAAAATCATTGAATCATCTATTAAAAAGTCTTTGGGTAATTCCACTTTTGGATAGTCCGCGCCCAAATCTCTGGGATCGGTCATTTCACCGGTCAAAGCACACGCAACCGCTGTTTCCGGGCTTACTAAATAAATATCAGCCTCAGCAGTACCGCTTCTTCCTTTAAAATTCCTGTTTGACGTTCTAATTGAAACGCCTTTGCTTTTTGGCGCCTGGCCTGCTCCGATACAAAAACCGCATACTGATTCCAAAATACGCGCGCCGGATTTAATTATATTCATCAACCCACAATGCTCGGTTACCATTTCAAGAACCTGACGCGAACCGGCAGCAACACCGAATGAAACTTCGGGTTTAACTTTTTTTCCGTCAAGCATTCCTGACACAATCATCAAATCCCTGAATGACGCGTTTGTACAACTCCCTATCATTACCTGATCAACGCTTAACCCGGCTAATTCTTTTACGGTTTTCACGTTGTCCGGCGAATGCGGGCACGCTACCATTGGAACTAAAGTGCTTAAATCTATATCTATAACTTTATGATATTCAGCGTCATTATCAGAAACCATTTCCTGCCATGAATCTACCCTGCCCTGCGCCCGCAAAAATTCCTTAGTTAATTCATCCGAAGGAAACACGCTTGTAGTTACACCGAGTTCAGCGCCCATATTCGTTATCGTTGCGCGTTCAGGCACGGTTAAACTTTTAACTCCGGGGCCTCCGTATTCAACAATACAACCCACATTGCCTTTTGTGGTTAAAATCTCAAGAACTTTTAATATAACGTCTTTCGCGCTTACAAACGGCTGCAATTCTCCGGTCAGGTTTATTTTAATAACGTTTGGCGCTGTTAAATAAAAAGGCTGTCCCGCCATTGCAAGAGCAACGTCAAGCCCGCCAGCGCCGATTGCAATCATTCCGATACCTCCGTTTGTTGGAGTATGAGAATCAGAGCCTAAAAGCGTTTTGCCCGGCACACCGAATCTTTCAAGATGCACTTGATGGCAAATACCGTTACCCGCTTTTGAATATTTAATGCCGAATTTCTTCGCTATGCTCATCAAATATAAATGGTCATCCATGTTTTCAAAACCGTCCTGCAAAGTGTTATGGTCAACGTAACTAACAGATAATTCGGTTTCTACTCTATCTTTATTTAAAGCCTCAAACTCAAGATATGCCATTGTTCCCGTAGCATCCTGCGTCAAGGTCTGATCAATTTTTATCCCTATCTCGTTGCCCGGCTTAAGTTCACCGGAAACGAGGTGTTTTTCTAAAATTTTGTATACTAATGATTTTCCCATATTATTTTCCCGTTTGTTTTTATGATTTGTGGTAAATAATTTACGTAAAAAAACTTAACGCGTCAAATTTGCGCATGGATTTAAATATTCGTGGAATAAAAGCAAAAATAATATAACCGCAAAACATATGCATATTAATGGAATATAAATCATGGGAAAAGCAAGAAATCACGTTTAAAGTATAAGTTTCCAGATTAACATGTAGGATTTTAGGAGTTATTAAAACTTAAATATCAAATCATAGCTTTACCAAGTAATCTGGAATCTGAATAAATCGAATTTCCTGTTAATAGTATTTTGCTTTTCCCATATAATAAACAACGCATTTTGTTCAGATTGGGGATTTTTATATACAAAAAGGTTTACAAAGATGATAAAATATACTACTATTTATATAATAATTTGTTCTAATCCAGGGAATAAATGATTGTATTTAGTTATAATAAAGATGATGATGGTGAAATTCATTTTGAAAAAAAACACGGTGTTTCTATTCAAGAAGTAGAAGAGTTTGTATTAAGAACGGAAAAATTGATTAATGAAAGACAGGACGAATCAATAGAAGCAATCGGTAAATTAAATTCCGGAAGATATTTACTCGTTGCTTACCGCAAAATTAAACGAAAAGATTATTTGGAATATTTTATAATAACTGCTTATGATTTATACGATGAAACATTAAAAAATTTAATAAATAAAAAAATTAAGTAATAAGGGAAAAGATATTATGAAATTTATAGTTAAACGAAAATATCATTACATGTCCGATGATGAAATTAGCGAATATGAACAAAAATTGAAAAGTGAATCCGTTGATGAAAAAAACTTTATAGCAGAAAAACCAGTACTTAATGAAAACGATGAAATCATTATCGTTGATGAATCTTTAGACCGGTTAAAAAACGAACTTAAAGCTGAAATTATACGCCGCGGATATAATTCTATAACTGATTTTGCAGAAAAAAACCACGGCAAATATAAAACATCAACAATAAAAATGAACTTAGCTAAAAATAATAGACATTCTGAAACCGTTTTAGCTTATGTGGCTAAAAAATTAGGTTTCAATTTAAAAAAAGAA
>CALGPD010000021.1 GCA_937960625.1 uncultured Spirochaetia bacterium
ATGTAATGGCAGATGAAATAAAAAATGAACTTGCTCTGCTGGAAAATGAAAAAAATGTTTTAGAGTTAAAAGTTATAGAACGTACCGAAGAATTATTTATAATGAACCAGAAAATATTTGATAGTATTGAATACGCTAAAAGAATTCAAAAATCAATATTACCTGATCTGGAATTAATAAAAGACATCACATCAGACTTTTTTATTATCTGGAAACCTAGAGATGTTGTGGGCGGAGATTTTTACTTTTTTCAGGAGGTGTCCGGAGTTATTATAATCGCTATTGTTGATTGTACAGGCCATGGTGTTCCGGGAGCAATGATGACAATGCTTGTCAGTGCGATTTCCAACAGAATGGATTTAATGTATCAGCAGGACCCTGCAAAATATTTGCAGGAAATTAATATTTTAGTAAGAACAATATTAAAACACGATATTAATGAAGATAGAGATTTATATTCCGATGACGGGCTTGATATGGGTTTATGTTTTTATGACCCGTTGGAGAAGAAACTTTTTTATGCCGGGGCAAAAATTCCGTTATTTTATTGTATTCATGACAACGTGAAAATGATTAAGCCTGATAAACAAAGTATCGGATATAGAGAAAGTGATGAAAGTTATGAGTACACTAAACATGAATTGGATGTTATCCCGGGCATGCAGATTTATTTAACTTCGGACGGTTTAACTGACCAAAACGGAGGAAAAAAGAATTTTCCATATGGCAAAAAAACATTTAAAAAAATTCTTAAGAAAGTTAATGGTTTGCCATTACAGGAACAGAAAAACGCAATTATAGATGATTTAAATGATTATAAAGGAGATAAACCGCAAAGGGATGACATATCTGTAATCGGTCTTAAATTTTAATTACGGATTTTTCTTTACGGATATTATATGGGAAAAGTTTTTAATTTTTTAAGTATAAAAAATAAATTAATACTAATATTTACTCCTGTTGTTTTAGTTTCAATGTTTGCAATAGGATTTTTTGTTAATAAAATTCTAAAAGAGAATATTTATAACGGTATTATAAATGCTTCAAATAATGCGTTGCTTCAGGTTGATAATACAATTTATAATTACTTTGAAACCATTAAAGAAGATTGTCTTTTCCTTTCTCAAAATAGTTATGTAAGAAAACTTAATAACTCACTTACAAAATATTTAACGAAAAAATATATCGGTGAAAAGTCACGTAAAATGAAACCTTCAAAAAGCAAAGGGTATGAGTTTAAAATTTATAAAATATTTAAGCATTATGCTAAATTCCACCCTGAATACGCTTACATATATTTAGCTTCCAAATACGGAGGTTATGTTCAGTGGCCTGAAACTAAAACGAAGATCCCTTATGATCCAAGGAAACGGCCCTATTACATGCTTGCAAAGAGTAATCCAGGCAAACTCGTTGTCACTTCCCCTTATCATTCTGGAATAGATAATGTAATAATAAGTACCGCAACTACGATTAAAGGAATAAACGGTGGTATAATCGGTGTACAAGGAGTTGATGTAAGTCTAAAAGGTTTAACGAATTTAATAAAGAGTATTAAAATAGGTAAAACGGGTTATCTTGTTTTGGTGGACAATGAGGGAGTTATTCTTGCTCACCCTAAGAATAGAAAATTGATATTTAAATCAATAATGGAACTAGGGATAGAAGATTATTTTATTAAGAACACTACAAATAAGTTGATTAGAAAAAAGTATGAAGGCAATATGTATTTTTTTCAGGTGTTTATATCCCGTGCGTTAAAATGGCGTTTAATTGTATTTTATAGAGAAAGTGAGTTTGTTGAAAAAGTATCGCTCATAGAAAATAAGGTCTGGGGATTGATTGTTTCGTTTAGTATTGTTTTTGTAGTTATAATCGTATTAATTTCATACTTGCTTTTCCGCCCTCTTAAAAAGATAATGTCCACTATGCGCACAATGAAATCCGGAGATTTTAGCGTGAGAATAAAAAATATTTCAAGCGATGAAATCGGAGATTTATCAAAAACGTATAATAAGCTTGCGGATGATATTGAAAAGTATAAAAATGAACTTGAGGAAGAATATAAAAGTTTGGATCAGAAAGTTAAACAGCGTACTTTTGAATTGGAAAATAATAATAAACAGATGATGCAAAGTATCAGGTACGCAAAAACAATTCAGAGTTCAATATTGCCTGCTAATGTTGAAACACAAAAATTGTTTGATGAACATTTTATAATATACCAGCCAAGAGATATTGTTGGAGGAGATTTTTATTTTTTTCAAAAAGTAGATGATTTGCTGTTAATTTCCGTTGTTGACTGCACAGGCCATGGTGTACCCGGCGCAT
>CALGPD010000022.1 GCA_937960625.1 uncultured Spirochaetia bacterium
AATCGTCCATGGAGAAATCTTCTTCTCCAGCGGGCGAGCCGGCCTCTTCATCGGGCACACCTAAATCGGATAGATCGCCGAGGTCGTCGGTTACTGTTGTATCATCAAGAGCAACGTCTAAATCAACGTCTGTAGGTTCAACATCGGGTATATTATCAAGGTCAAGGGAAGTTTCGGAATCCTCAGCTCCTGCCGCACCGTCAGGGGATTGTTCCAATTCTTCATCGGAAATATCGCCTGGTAATCCCATCTCTGAAGCTTCACTAAATAAATTATCAATATCATCTAATAAGGCTTGTCTGTCTTCATCATTTGATTTTGGTTTAGGAGGAGTATATTTTGGAGGCGGAATTTTTTTTGTGACATAGTCATCATCAGGATCAAATTCTTCCTCGCCGGCTAAATCAGCCATTTCTTCCATTTCTTTTTGCTGACGTACCCATTCTTCTTGTTTTTGCCGCCGTCTTTCCTTTGACCCCGGCTCTTCTAATTCCTTGAATAATTCATCAGCAAGCGCTTCTTCTTCGCTAATTTCAGGTTGGGCTTCTTCTCTTTCAGGAGGAGTATCAACAGAAGAAACTGCATCTTCGGTTTCATCACCCCAGCCTAAATCAAGGCCTAATTCTTCATCAGTAATAGGAGCGTCTTCAACATCGTGCACATTTTCAAAATTTCTACTGACAACGAATTCTTTATCTTCGCCTATTTCATTTAATATATCATCAAATTTTGAGAAATCTTCCATAATTTGTTCTCTGGTTAAATTATTAAATTTTACTCTTTTCTTAGCACGATTAACGTCATTTTTTAAAAAGAGTTTAGCATTCTTTTATATAATAAATGTAATATTCAATTATTTTTAAAAATTACACCATTAATCTAAAAAATTAACCTTAAAGTTTTAATTCTAAGTAAAATATAAATTTAGACTTTACACTACTATTAAATATAATACAAATATTTATTAAAATCACTGATATTTTACATATTTACTTTACTTTAATGTCCGGTTATTTTAGTGTTATAAAATATTAGATTTAAAAAAATTTCTATTTATTAATCCATTATATTATCTTTAAGAGAATTATGTTTTAGATTAAAATATAAGGGAATTTTACATGAAAAACTTATGCGTTTTAGGTTCAACAGGCTCAATCGGCACCAATACTCTCGATGTGGTTAGAAAATTCAGCAATAACTTTAATGTCTTTGCTTTATCTGTTTACAGCAAAACTGAACTTCTGCTTGAACAAATAAAAGAATTCAAACCAAAGTATGCTGTTATATGCAGTGATAAAGCTTATAAAGAGTTTGATAAATCCGCTTGCCCGGATACGGAAATATTATTCGGGGATCAAGGCCTGGAAACAATAGCAACGCATAAAAAAGTTGACCTCGTTGTAAATGCTCTGGTGGGGTTCTCAGGTTTAAAACCGACAATTGCGGCAATTAACAAAAAAAAGCATATCGCGCTTGCGAATAAAGAAACCCTCGTTGTTGCAGGAGAAATTGTTTTAAAAGAAGTAAGAAAAAATAAAACAAACCTTATCCCTATAGATTCTGAACATTCAGCGCTTTATTTTCTTCTTAAAAATATTGAAATGGAAAAAGTGCACAGATTGATTTTAACAGCATCCGGCGGGCCTTTTAGAGGAAAATCATTAAAAGATTTGGAGAAAGTTACGGTTAAGCAGGCGTTAAAACATCCTAACTGGGATATGGGCGCGAAAATCACAATTGACAGTGCTACTATGATGAATAAAGGTTTTGAAGTTATCGAAGCGCATTATTTCTTCGGCACACCATATTCAGAGATAGGTGTAATAGTTCATCCGCAATCCATTATCCACAGCATGATAGAAACAATTGACGGAGAATTTTATGCCCAGTTAGGGCCAACGGATATGCGCTATCCAATACAAAACGCGTTGTCTTATCCCCAAGTATTTGAAACGCCTTTTGAACGCATGGACCTTGAAAAATTATCAGGATTAACTTTTGAGCACCCTAAATGGGATACATTCCCGTTATTAAAATTAGCGTTCGAAATAGGTGAGAAAAAAGGTACTTACCCCGCGGTTCTAAACGCGGCGAATGAAATTGCCGTGGCAAGCTTTATTAAAGAAAAAATTTCATTCCTAGGTATTTATGACCTGATTAATCAAACTCTGGATGCGCATGACAACGAGAATAACCCTACTCTTGAACATATCTTTAAAGCAGATGAATGGGCAAGAAATTACTCTAACGAAATTATTGAAAAAGGAAAAATTAAATAAATGTTTATAATTGCAGCAAACGATGTTTCATTTTTTACAACAGTTTTACATTACGGTAAAATAATTTTTTACGCGCTTATTGGTTTAGGAGTTCTGGTATTTATACATGAACTGGGCCACCTTGTAATGGCAAAAATATCTAAAATCGGTGTGGAGCGTTTCTCTATTGGATGGGGAAAAGCTATGGTACAAAAAAAGATAGGTAGTACAACGTATCAAATAGGCTGGCTTTTAGTAATAGGCGGGTATTGTAAGATGAAGGGACAGGATGACTTTACCAGAGAAGACCCTGAAATAACCCCTGACTCTTTTTTCGGCAGGCCTCCCTGGGCTAGATTACTCGCTGTACTTGGCGGACCGTTATTTTCATATCTTTTCGCTGCGCTTTTATTCTTTATAATATTCTTTTCAGCAGGTATAAGTGATATAAAATATACACGTATTGCGGTAAATCCCAAAGACGCGAAAAGTTATGAACTTAAAACCGGGGATATAATAACGCATATCAACGGTAGAAAAGTTAACACATGGATGGAGTTGAAAGAAAGCTTAGTTGAAAACACTGACAATAAAATTTCAATAATAATCAAACGCGGAATTCTAAAGGTTAACGGCATAAAAATTAATTCTTATGCTAATACTTTTAAAGCAATTGAATTATTAAACAAAGAATCAAATATTAGTATATCTGAAGTATATACAAGCAAGACAATCACCCATAACCAAAAAATGGCAAGGCTTGCCAAAAAAATCAAAGATATATCAATTTATACTTCTGTGCATCCGGTTATCGGAGGTATCTCCAAAGGGGAAACAATGCCTGCTAAGGATAAATTTTTTAAAGGTGATATTATTTTACGCGTTAACAATAAACCCGTCTACCAATTTGAAGAACTCGTTTATTTCATTAATGATTTTAAACAAAAGAACCCTGAATCAGTACCGGTTTTCACTATTTACCGTTATGGAAAAAAGAATTTATCAAAAAAAGAAATAACAACCTCAGTCAAACAAAATTGGACTGAAATCAGCAGTTATTTTATTAAAAATAAAAACAATACTTTTTCCTTCAAACAAGGAACTAAAGAAGATAATTTACCTTTAGGTTTACGCGTTTTATTTAGAAAATCGTTATCCGGCCGGCTTAACATCCCGGTTGACCCTATAAAAATGGGAACCAGATACGTTATTGGTATCCAAATTATACCCAGAGCGCCGGAAGCAGCGAAAAAAGGATTTCATAAATCTTTAGGTTTCTTTACATCATTTGGCAAAGGGTTTAGCCAAACAAACAAGGCTATTATATTAAACGTAAAAGGCATAATCCGGTTAATCAGAGGCGATATTCCTGTTAAAGGAAATTTAGGCGGCCCTATAAAAATATTTTCCATGCTTGGAAAAATGGGCGCGACACATGGACTTCTAACGTTCTTAAATTTCGTTGCTATGATTTCCGCGCTGCTTGCATTCGCGAATATGCTTCCGATACCGGCAGTTGACGGAAGCCATGTAATATTATCACTAATTGAAATGATCCGGAGAAAAAACTTTTCCCCAACTTTTATACGTAGATTTCAAACAGTGGGATTATTTACATTGATTGCGCTTCTTTTAATAGTAACGTATTTAGACATTTTTTCGCTTTTTTAATATACAATCATTATTTTATATAAATGAACGAAAAAAATATAATGATTTTCACGGGCGAAAAGTCGGGGGAAAAACACGCATATCATTTGATAAATGAAATTAAAAAAATTGATGATGCTATAAAAATCAGCGGAACAGGTTCAGGGGTTCTTAATACAACGGATTTCGATTCACTCGGTTCAATAGAGAAACTAAATTCGTTTCAATATAATTTTATAGATAAAATTATATCAATAAAAAAACTGAAAAAAAGAATAAATAGAATTGAAGCTCACGTTATAAAAAACATGCCTAAAGTTTTCATTTTTATAGGTATTGCGGATGATACCCAGTATTTTGTAAAAAAACTTTTAAAAATTGCTAAAAAATACGGTATTAAGACTTTATATTATTTTTCTCCACATGTCTGGCTGTTCAGTAAAAAAAAGACAATTAAAGTTGCAAATGAAGTTGATTATATTTTTACGTTTTTTGATTTGGAAAATAATTGTTATAAAAACGCCGGTGCTAATACAATTTGTATCGGCCATCCAATTATTAATGAACTGCCCGAGAAAATCTCGCGTGGAGAATATATAAACAAATACAAAATTCCTGAGCATAATAAACTCGTTGCCTTATTACCCGGCAGCAGGAAAAAAGAATTAAAAATGCACTTGCCTTTGCTTTATTCGATTTGCAAAAAGTATGAAAATAACAAAGATATTTTTTTCATAACTCCTTTAAACGGAATTGATATAAATGAAAAATGGAAACAAAAATTTATGCAGTTGAACAATCACAGTTTTTTAACCAGTGATACTGCCTATTATAATACAATCAGCCGGGTTGATTTAAGTATAACGAGTTCAGGTACAGCGTGCCTTGAAACCGCATTATATGAAACACCGCAAATAGTATATTATATTTTGCCGAAAATTGATTATTTTATATGGAAAATTTACGCTTTATCTAAAGGAATAAAAACCCTAAACATTGCCATGCCCAATATTATTGCAGGTAAAAGCATTGTTGCTGAATTTATTCAAAACAAAGCTAATGTAAAAACCATGACAAAAGAATTTGACAAATTATTAAATGATTCAGAAGAACAAACAAAAAACTTGCAAATATTATTTGATAATTTAAAAGGAAATAACCCTATTATTAAAGCTGCGGGGTTTATAAC
>CALGPD010000023.1 GCA_937960625.1 uncultured Spirochaetia bacterium
GCCCCATTCCCTTTACCTTATACCCTGAATCATTTTCTCTGAACAAAGGCTCGAATACTTTATCGAGATTATCTTCGTCAATTCCAATTCCGTTGTCCTTAACTGAAAAAGTTAAGTCGTTGTTATTAATCCGCGCTTTGACTAAAATTTCTCCTTCTTCTGAGTATTTGATAGCGTTAGATATTAAATTAATTAATATTTGCTTGATGCGTTTTTCATCACTAAATATTTTTTGTTCTTTCACTGATTTTTTAATTGTTAAATCCTTATATTTAAGGTCAAAATCAAAACCTAAAATAACTTCATCCACCAATTTTTTTAAACAAAATTCTGTTTTATTTATACTAAATTTTCCGGACTCGATTGCGGATATATCCAGAACTTCGTCAATTATTCTAATAGAATTATCTACCGAGTTTAAAATTTGCTCAATGTTTTTATCATTAAACGGAATATCCTCTATATCAGCTAGAGACTGGGTACACATATTAATTAATCCTAGAGGTGAACGTATTTCATGAGAAATATAGCCGAGAAATTCATCTTTAAGTTTATTAAAACTTTCGGCTTGTTCTTTTGCGCTTAATAGAGCGGATTCTGTTTCCTGACGCACTATTATCTCTCTCATCAGTTCCATTTCGGTTTTTTGCCTTAGAGATATTTCTGTTTCTAGCAAATCCATTTTTTCCTGCAAATCCTTTGTCCGCTCTTGGACTTTAATTTCAAGATTTTCTTTAGCATTTTGAAGTTCAATTTCAGCATTCTTTATATTGGTGATGTCCCGGAAAATTCCAAGAACGCCTATTACATTGCCTATTGCATTTATTACAGGGTTTTTTATTTCATAAAACCAATGATAGGGCATGTCGCGCTCAATTATGTATTCATTTTTTTCGTTTCTTGAAACTGGATGTAGTTTGATTATTCTTTCTTCTAATATAGCTGTGTCAATTACTCTTCCAAATTCATTGAAAATTTGATTAGCTGTTTTTAATGGGAAGACATCTTTAACATTTTTATTAATTAATTCGGCTTCATCAAGCCCCACCCATTTACAATATGATTTATTAACAATTTGAATGTTTAAACTTGTATCTGCAAATACTAATAAATCAGGAAGTGAGTCAAACAGAGTTTTTAAAAGGTTACGCTGTTCTTCGATAGATTGTTCGAGCATTTTTCGTTCCGTGATATCCATGCTTGTTCCCAGGATTCTTGTAGCATATCCGTTTTTATCACGTTCTACAACATTACCCCGGATATTTATATGGATAGAACTGTTGTTTACATTATATTTTAAATTCAAATCAAGAGTATCGCTTTTATTTTCTATATTTTGTTTAAGATACTCCTGCATCTTAATTTTGCTTTCTTTTTCAAGATATTCTGAAAACGCGCTCAGTTCTAATGTTCTTTCCCCGATTCTTGTATTAGGTAGGGAACTGTGAATGATAACTTTGTTTTCGGGTACGAAATATTCCCAGATACCCTGTTTAGCGCTTTCTAAAGCAAGTTTTAAAATCTCTCTATTATCAATAAGTTCTTTTTGGATTTTTTCCGTTTCCGTTATATCAATTAATATGGTTAAGATTTTATTTTTACCGAATAAATGAAAAGTTGATGAATATATAGTACATCTGAGTTTTTTACCTTCTTTATTTTTTAAAGTTGCAATAAAATTATGGATATAGCCTTTAGCTCTAAGTATTTCCTCATATTGTTTTTTTTCTTCATCAGAATACCATATTTCTAACTCTGATGTTTTTTTGCCTACTATTTCAGTCTCCTTATATCCAAGAAAATTTGAAGTGGCTGGATTTATCTGTATAAATAAACCGGAAGATAAATCTGAAATAAACGTTGGAACAGGGCTTGAACTGAATATTGTTTTAAAAAGAATTTCTATTTGTTTGAGGTTGGTAATGTCAACGAAGACTCCAACCATTTTATTGCTTGTATCATCAGTTTTTCCGCGGATTAAAAACCAGTTATATGTTCCAAATCGATTCGTTATTCTTGCTTCAAATTCACAGAAACATTGTTTGCAGGAACTGCAATATTGCAGGTCCTGTTTCATTATTAATAAATCATCATTATGAATATATTTTTCCCAGTTATTTTTAAAATCATTTAGTTTATCATTAGAATACCCAAGAGAGCTAATGAAATTTTCATTGACTTCAAAAAAGTTATTTTCATCATCGTATTCCCATAAATAAATATTTCCGCTTAAAGTAGCAATTTCAAGTTTATTTTTTGCTATTACCGTTTCTTTATTTGCTTTAATAATTTCTGAAATATCTCTTCCTTCAACGACTATATATTTAATATTATATCTGCTGTCATAAATTGGCCTTACATTAACTTCCAGTTCGAGAATTTTATTATCCTCATTATTCAGTTGTTTACTAATAAAAGAAGTTTCTTTACCGTATTTTCCCGCTTCTATTGCCTTAACCATTTTTTCTCTTTCAAGTTCGGAGAAATTCCATAATTGTATATCAGGAAGATATTTACCCCATAAGTCTTCAAGTTGGGTACTTGTAAATTTAAGTGTATACGAATTTAGATTAATTATATTTCCTGAAATGTCCAATACACCGAGAAAATGAAAACTTTGTTCAAAAACTGCCCTGAAAAATAATTCGTTTTTCCGGGTTTCTTCGTAAGATAATTCTATCATTTTTTTTGTTTTTTCTAATTCTCTATTTGAACTATTTAAGTGGTTGATTGTTTCCGCAAGCTTTTCTTTGGATATGATTTCTTCTTTTATAGATTCCTGTAAATCAATATAAAGCTTTTCAAAAAATGATAGATATATGCCAAGAGATGATATACAAAAAGCAAATAAAAACAACGAATATTCCCAATTTGAAAAAGCTTGATTGGTTTGAATAAAAGGATAAATACAACGGGTAATGCCCCATAATATCAAAGTCGTTCCCGTTATTAAAACACCGGTAAAAGCATACTTAATTTGTTTGTAAAATGAATACCCGCAGAAAATAGTGAATATTCCAGCGCCTAAATAATAGATTGTTCTTTTGTAAACATTAGGAGCATTAAGAAAATGAAGAAAAAGGATAATCAAAACAAAGGAAAAAAATACTATGTTTTCAATTATGCTGACTTTTTTATCTGCCCAAACATATATCCCGCCTAATAAAAAATATAATGAAAACAATAGGCTTAAATAAGCAACGGGATGATAATAATAGAAATTATCAATTATACTGGCTTTATAAGACAGAATCCACACTAGGGAGATTAACCAGAAAATTCCCCAGTATTTAAATGAAACGTGAATTTTTTTGTAGTAGAAATATAAAGCTACGAAAGCAAATAAGGCTGCCGCAACTGCAACTAAAGTGAAAATAATATTCATTTAATATAATCCTGTATTATATATTATGATAGAATATTATAAGAAATAAATCAACTATCTTTATAACTGTAATAATTTTAAACAATAAGAAATCTAAAATTTTATATCCAGGGAAATTTTAATAATAACTGAAATTTTATATAAATATATTTTAATTAAGTTATTCTTTCGCGCCTTTAGATTTCAAGTATCTTGCTATTTTATAATGGCCTTTTCTTTGTGCAATGCTTAATGCTGTCCAATTATTGAAATTTTTCAGATTAATACTTACCCCTAAGTTTACTAATTTTCGCACAAGTTCAAAATCTCCGATAGATGTTGCAAGCATTAAGGTCGAAACACCGTTAGTTGTAACTCCCTTTATTGATGCTCCGTTATTTATAAGGTATTTTATCGTTGATTTATTACAATATTGTAAAGCCCACATTAACGCTGTGGAATTTTCGAGGTCTTTTAAGTTTATTTTTGCTCCGTTACTGACAAAAAGACGTATTAAATCATCCCTGCCTTTACTGCATGCAAGCATTAAAACTGTCCGCCCTGCCGCGTCTTTCGCGTTTATATCAGCGCCGTTTGATACAAGATATTTTATTACCTGCCTGTTGCCTCCGCTAATAGAATACATCCCTGGCCTGAGTGAATACATCAAAGGTGTCCATTTATTTTTATCCGGTCTATTTATTTTAGCTCCGTTTGAAATTAAAAAACGCGTTGTATTTAAATCCGCGCTGCTGCAGGCTTTCATAAGCGCTGTTTCCCCTTTTTGATTTGAATAATTTACGTTTGCGCCTTTTTTTACAAGATATTTTAAAACATGTAGTTGACTTCTATTAGCCGTGCTAAGTAACGCGCGGTTGAATTGGCTTTTATGCACAAGCGCGCTTAAATAACGCACTATTTTTAAATAACCTTTATTTGCTGCATGCATAAAAGCAGTACGGCTGTATTTATCTTTATAATTAGCACTTGCACCGTTTCTTAATAAATATTTTACAATGTCAAAGTTCCCACGGTTTGAAGCTATAATCAAGGATTCATTTTTGTTTTTTATTGAAGATTTAGGAGCGAGGTATTTTACAACTTTAATTTTATTGTATTTTGCCGCGTATGTTAAAGAAGTGTAGTATCCGTATCTATAAAAATAGGAATTAACGTTTATTCCCGTTTTAACGATTATATAAAGCGTTTTCAGGTCCTCAGAATTTATAGCTTTTAACATGATATTCTTCCAATATTTATCATTATACCTGACTGTCGCCCCTTTACTAACTAATAATCGGGCAATGTTATAGTGTTTGTTTTTTAATGCATAAACAAGCGCTGTATATTTGTATCTGCTTCTAAAATTGACTTTAGCGTTGTTTCTCAAAAGGAATTTTACAATATTAATATGTCCACCTTTAGACGCTTTCATTAATCCTGTATAACCGTAATAATTCCGGGCATTTACATCCGCTCCGGCTTTAACTAATAAAACCACTTCCTGCAAATTTCCTTTATCGCAGGAACGCAGAAAAACTCTTACATAAAGCTTATCGTTTTTTGCCAGCCTTGCGCCTTTTTTAATCAAATATTTTGCGAACTTATAATTCTTTTTCTTAAAAGCTAGGCTAAGCGGGGTCCAGTTCCTTTTGTTTTTAATATTTACATTTGCTCCATGATAAATGAGTATCTTTGCGGCTTTTATTTTATCTTTTATTAACGCGTAAT
>CALGPD010000024.1 GCA_937960625.1 uncultured Spirochaetia bacterium
CTTAGAAAGTATAGAAAAGCAACGAATTATTTACTCGTTGGTATTAGATTTTTCCCCGGAGATTATCTAGTTCATTATTATCTTGGAACGGCTTTTTACAGGATACGTTCTTATGGCGCAGGCATAAGGCATTTGAATACCAGCATAAGGTTAAAGTCGGATTTCATGAAAGCTTACCAAAACCTTGGATTATTATACCGGAAAATTCGCAGATACAACCTTGCGGAAAAGACTTATCTGAAAGGTTTGAGTATCAACGAGGATTCCGATGAATTATATTTTAACCTTGGAAGAATTTACGAGATAACAAACAAACTGCCGGTTGCTTTACTTTGTTTTAAAAAATCCTTAATTTTAAATACAAAGGATGAATATTATTCCTATCAAGTTGCTCAAGTATATATCAAAATGAAAAAATGGGACAAAGCATTATATTTTCTTAAAAAAACTTTAAGAATAAACAGGGATTATGCTCCCGCGCAATACAATTTAGGTTATATATATGAGACACAAAAGAAAAATAATACGTTGGCTGCATATCATTATAATTATTTCTTAAAGCTTAAACCATACAGCAGGTTTAAAGCGCGTATACTAAAATTCTTAAAATTAGGTAAATAATGTCCGGAATGGATAAAATTAAAACAGAAAACCAACAATTAAAGCAAGAACTCGATATTGTTACCGCAATAAACTCAAAAATCCACATGAAAATGAATTTTGACAATATCCTTGATGAAATAATTATTACCTTAAGAGAAAATATTGATTTTGACGGATGTAATTTCAGCCTGATAGATAAAGACGGTTATATGCGCATGCATAAAATAGATTACTCTCGCATAGAAAATAAAAGCAAAATATCTCAGGAAGCTATTGATTTTATCGCCAATGCAAAGTGGGATTATAAAACATCAACACTCTGGACATGCATAACCGCCCGGGATAGAAAAGAAATCTATTATCCGGAAATTAAATTAAATAATTTTTCCAAAGTTGAACAGGAAGGAATAAAGCTTTTAGGGGCAACGAGTTGGTATTCGCTGCCAATAAAAGTTAAAAATAAAATTTTTGGAACAATGGCTTTTGCGAATTACGGCGGTTCCATGTATCTGACAAAGCATGAAAAAAACTTAATCCGTAGAACGGTGGATATGATAGCAAGAGCTTTGGATAATTTCTATCTGTATAAAGAACTAAAAGAAAAAAACGATATAATTCATCTTGATTTGCTGCTGGCGAAAAAAATTCAGCAAAACTTTTTACCAAAAACATATCCTAAATTTGAAGAAATAAAAATAGCAACGAGTTATTTTCCAATGATTGAAGTGGGCGGCGATTATTATGATTTTCACGTTGTAAATAACGGAGAAAAAAAAGGATTAGGCGTTTTGATTACAGACGCGTCAGGGCATGGGGTTCATGCTGCTTTTTTGACAAGTATGGTAAAAATGTCTTTTAAAAGTGATGATATAGTAAAAAAAGCCGGCAAACCCGCATATGTTTTATCAAATATTAATTCATCTATTATTGATAAAACGGTAAATAATTTTGTAACCGCGTTTTATGCTTATTTTGATTTCAAAAAGGGAAAAATTAAACTTGCATGCGCAGGCCATCCCCCGGTGATGATGATAGATAAAAAAACCGGCAAATGTGAACAAATTCAACCGGCTGGAAAACTCCTTGGAGTCATGAGCGACCCGGAATTTGAAATACTGAAAATGGATATAAATAAGGATATGCGGTTTGTATTTTACACAGACGGTTTAATTGAGGCTGAAAACACTACAGGTATTGCTTTTGAAAAAAAACTCACCATGCTGCTTTCCGAAACAGCAGGCCTTGATATTGAAAAGACAAAGGATATTATTATATCAAAACTTGAAGAACACGTTGGTTTTAAAACAAAGCAAACTTATGAAGACGATATAGCTTTAATAATAATCGATACGGTTTAATTCTTTTTTATAATATCAAAAGCGGCAATGGCTATTGCCGCCTCTAAGTTGTTCTGTTTTATTTTATAAATCTCTGTTTACCTGTAAATATTATCTCAAACTATCCAAAATCATTTAAACTCTTTACCTATATATTCCTCTGAAGCAAGAGCAGCCACACAGCCTTCTCCGGCAGCATTTACAACCTGCCTGAACTTCTTAGCACGGGCATCGCCTGCGGCATAAACACCGGGTACATTTGTGGCCATTTCCTGGTCAGTTATTATTCCACCCCAGTTATCAATGTTAATAATGCCTTCAAGGGATTTAGTATTAGGAACATAACCGATAAATATAAAAGCTCCCTGAGCTTCTATTTCTTCTTCAGAATCCTTTGCGCTGTTATATATGCGTACTTTCTCAAGTCTGTTTTCGCCTATAAACTCTTTAACTTCAACGTTATATATTAACTCTATTTTTTCGTTTTCTTCCGCTTCCTGAATAGCAATCTTATGCGCGACTAATTCTTCACCGCGTACTAAAATTTTAACGCTTTTTGCAAACTTTGTAAGATAAACACTTTCTTCAAGCGCGGAGTTGCCGCCGCCTACAACAATAACGTCTTTATCCCGGAAAAAAGGGCCGTCACATGTCGCGCAGTATGAGATACCCCTGCCCTTTAAAATTTCTTCAGATTCAAGGCCAAGTTTTCTCGGAGAACCGCCGACGCAAATGATGATTGCTTTTGCTGTTAGCTTTTTATCTCCTATTTCAACTGTCTTGATTTTATCAGTTAATCCAAGCCCTGTAATTTCTGTATTAAGCATAAGTTCACAGCCGAATTCCTGAACCTGTTTTTTCATTAACTCGGCAAGGTCAAAGCCTCCAATTTCCTCAACACCTGGATAATTAGCAATAGCGTGTGTAAGAGACAACTGTCCGCCGCCGAACTGCTTATCAATAATAACGGTTTTAAATCTATCTCTGGCTAAATATAAACCTGCAGAAAGCCCTGCAGGCCCGCCGCCCATAATGATTACATCATAATCAGTATCACTCATGAAATTCTCCTATATAAAAAGAAATTTTAGAACTTAAAAAATGCTATATTCAAAAAGTATAATATATCAATCTTTTTTGTCAAGTCTTTATTTATACTAACAAATATTATTAGAATAAAATACCTAATAGTATTAGGTTATAATGGCAGATAAAGTTTTAAAATTTTATTTTTTAAAAGCTTACTAACGTAAAAATTTTAATTGTCATTTTTAGTGTAACTGAATATATTCCAATGGAATATTTTTTCAATTGAAAAGAGTCAATATGCCCAAAAGAACTGATATTAAAAAGATTTTACTCATAGGCGCGGGGCCGATCGTTATCGGCCAGGCATGTGAATTCGATTATTCGGGGAGTCAGGCTGTTAAAGCGCTTAAAGAAGAAGGCTATGAAGTTATTTTAATTAATTCAAACCCGGCAACGATTATGACTGACCCTGAGCTTGCAGATAAGACGTATATTGAACCTATAACTCCTGAGGTCGTTGCTAAAATAATAGAAAAACATAAACCCGATGCACTGTTGCCCACAGTAGGCGGGCAAACAGCTTTAAACACTGCTATAAG
>CALGPD010000025.1 GCA_937960625.1 uncultured Spirochaetia bacterium
TTGTGTTTATACGTGTCTATTTTGCGGTTAAAAAATAAAGACAACCATTGGTATTATATATCAAAAGCAAGTAAAATTTCTGGTTTCATCGAATTTTTTATTTCTTATTATCCTGCATGAGTTTAATAAAATCATCAAACAAATAACGTGAATCGTGCGGACCCGGATTAGATTCAGGGTGATACTGAACACTGAACGCTGGGGTATTTAAATAACGTATTCCTTCCACCGTGTCATCATTCAAGTTAACGTGTGTAACTTCTACGCTGTTTTTATCAAGAGAATCCATGTCAACGGAAAAACCGTGGTTCTGTGATGTAATCTCAACCTTGCCTGTGGAAACGTGTTTAACCGGCTGGTTGCCTCCCCTGTGCCCGAATTTCATTTTATACGTTTTACCGCCCACAGCCTGAGCAAGCAGTTGATGGCCTAAACAAATACCGAAAACAGGTATTTCCTGTTTTAAAACTTTTCTAATATTTTGAGTTCCATAACTGATAGGTTCAGGGTCGCCCGGGCCGTTTGATAAAAACACACCGTCAGGGCTCTTTTTAATAACCTCTTCCGCGGGATAACTCGCGGGAACAACAGTAACCTCACATCCAAGAGAAGCTAAAATGCGTAGAATATTGGTTTTTATTCCATAGTCATAAGCAACGACTTTAAACTGTGTTTTGACTTTATCATCTTTAAATACATAGTGTTTATCCGTTGTAACTGACTTCGCTAAATCAAGGCCTGCCATTTTAGGCGCTTGTTTTACCCGCTTTACAATTTCTTCATCGGATAATTTTTTATCAAAACAAATCATGCCCATCATTGAGCCTTTTGTACGGGTTAAACGTGTAATGTTTCTCGTGTCCACTCCTTCTACAGCCGGGATGTTATGTTCAACGAGGAAATCCTGTAAGGATTTATTAGCCCTGCGGTTTGAGTATATTTTTGAATACTCCCTTACAATAAAACCTGAAACCTGAATCTTATCGGATTCAAAGTCAAGGTCATTTACACCGTAATTACCGATTAGCGGGTAAGTCATTGTAACAATTTGATATCTATATGAAGGGTCTGTTAATATTTCCTGATACCCCATCATTGAGGTATTGAAAACTATTTCAGCAATAATATCAACTTCAGCCCCAAAACTTTTTCCGTGAAATATTGTTCCGTCTTCCAGAGCAATTCTAGCGTCCAAAATATTCTCCTAAACTTTAATTTTTAACGCTCTGTTTATTTGCTTAACAGCCTGTTTAAGCCTGTCAGCGTTTTCAACAAGAGCCATTCTCAAATACCCGTCAGCTGATTCACCAAAACCAATGCCCGGAGCAACGCATACTTCTGCTTTTTCAATTAACATTTTAGCAAACTTTTCGCTCCCCATATGTTTATATTCTTCGGGAATGGGAGCCCATACAAACATGGTTGCTTTGGGTTTTTCTATTTTCCACCCTGCTTTATTTAACCCCTCAACGAGAACATCTCTCCTCGTTTCATATAAACCCGCTATTTTTTTTACGCTGTCCATTGGTTCACGCAACGCCATTATAGATGCTACCTGTATTGGTGTAAAAATTCCATAATCATAATATCCTTTTAAACGTGCCAGAGCATTCACTATTTCTTTATTTCCCGCGCAAAAACCTACGCGCCAGCCCGCCATATTATATGACTTACTCATTGTTGTAAACTCAACCGCTATGTCTTTTGCTCCCGGTACACTTAGTAAACTCGGCGCTTTATACCCGTCGAATGTAATATCGCAATAAGCAAAGTCATTTATTATAATTATATCGTGTTTCTTGCAATATTCCACGACCTCTTGATAAAAAGCACTTTCAACCACTGCGGTAGTAGGGTTATGGGGAAAATTCAAATATAATACTTTTGGTTTTGGCCATAAGTTATCTACACTATGAGCCAAACGCGTTGTAAATGTATTAATATTACCCATTTCAAGGTTAATTACGTTTGCCCCGGCTAAAACTACACTCCAAACGTGAATTGGAAAAGCCGGTGTGGGTACTATCGCAGAATCCCCCGGGCCAAGCAAAGCAAGAGCAAGATGACTAACACCTTCCTTACTGCCGATTGTGGCTATAATTTCTTCATCCGGATCCAATTTAACATCGAAAACGTCTTTATATTTATCCCCGGCAGCCCTAAGTAAATGAGGCAGGCCTCTAGAACGGGAATATCTATGCGTTTTAGGGTCTCTTGATACAACGTCGGTTAATTTTTGCACGGCTTTTTCTAATGAAGGCTGGTCCGGATTTCCCATACCAAGGTCAATCACATCAATACCGTGCTGCCGTTTTTTTAATTTTAGAGCATTCAACTCACCGAATATATACGGCGGCAACCTATACATTCTTTCTGCTAATTTAATTTCATGTTTCTTTTTCATAATTCTACCGCAAATATTATTCAAAAGTAAATCTAATAAAGATATAGTTCGTTGCGAACAAATATCTAAAAAAACTTTATTAATTTTAAATATAATCGATAACCAAAATAGGGTATTAAAATGCCGGTGAAATTATTTTAAGGAATATTAACCAAAATGGCCAACAGACAACTCGTTTTAAAATCAGCGGAAAATAAAAAAAAGACACAAACGCAGAAGAAAACCATCGCGGAAAAAACCGCTAACGATACAATAAGAAGCATTGCTAGAAAATCAAAAAATACTGCTGCTGTAAAAAAAACAAATACTACAAAAACTAAAACGGGTAATAAAAAGAAAAAATCAACCAAGGCAAAAACTGTTTCCTATTACGCTTTAACAAGAACGGGTTACTACGGTTTCAGCAGCACATTGCCCCTTTTAATTATCTACCAGATAATGGCGTTTTACTTAAACAACTCCATGTTAACCGGTGCCAGGAGCGGAGCAGAATCATGGATACTTGCGCTATTTTCTTTTTTGGGAACGCCTGGGTTTATTCTTCTGGGCGCAATAGGGGCTTCGTTAATTGTATATTTTTATCTGCAGAAAAAGAAAAAAAACATACCTGAAATTAAATCGTTTTATTTATTAATGTTTATTGAATCCATTGTTTATTCATTCTTTTTCGGCGCTATTGTAATGCGTATACTTAAATTCGTTATTCCGGGAATAATACTTCAAACCGGAATGCCTCTATCAAAAAGTCAGGCCATAATGATGTCTTTGGGCGCGGGTTATTTTGAGGAACTCGTTTTCCGGGTAATACTATACGGCGGGATTTTATACCTTGTCATGTATTCGGCTAATAAAATAAAACCTAAATCAGACCACAAAACTCTGATGATGTTCTCAATGATAATTCTGGCAGTCCTTACATCCCTTGCGTTTGCTTTTGCTCACCATCTTACAGGTGAACCGTTCAGTGTTTACGCTTTTTGGTTCAGGGCAATCTCCGGAATAATATTCGTTATATTATATCAGCTAAGGGGTTTCGGGGTAGCGGCTTACACTCATGCTTTTTATGATTTGTGGATAGTTATCGAAGCTGTGTGAGGAATAAATATTTCACTCCATATTATTCCTTAAAATCTTCAAGTGGCTCATCAGAATCATCAGACATTTATATTAATCCCTTATATCTGCCATAGAAATCCTTTCTGGATAATATTTTGTTTTCTTTTTTAACAGGCAGTATTATAAATTCATCTTCATCGTTAAAATCATTACTTAAAGTAATAATCTACAACACGGGTTTTTCCTCAGCAATGAGAATCAGCTCATCTCCTTGCTCAAAAACGTGTTTATACGGGTTTATATAAATCTTTTCCTTATGTTTCACGCCAACGAGAATTGAATTATTTTTTATCTTAACATCATTTAAAGTTTCATCGAATTTTTTTTCAAAAAGTCTTTTTGGACACTTTACGAAGAAAAACTCGTTGCCTTCTTCAGCGCTCACAAGGTCTTTAATAATATCGTTTAACCCGGGCATTAATACGCTGTGCGCAATTATATTTCCCGTGTTTTCACCGGAAACAACGATTTCATTAACACCGATATTACGCATATGGCGGGAATTTCTCTTTTCAAGTATCTCGGTGCAAAGATACATATCTTTTTTTAAATTCCTCGTTGCCAGGGCGGCTAAAATTGTTCTTGCGTCAGTATCCTGAGATGATTTGGGCACCATTTTATCAGCAAGAATTATTACAGCGGCAGCTTTTTTAATATTAACCCTTTCAAGTAATTCAACCAGTGTATAATCACCGTTAACGAAAAATACGTTTGGGTTCTCCAGTGGTGTTTCATCAAACTGACAAATAACCGCGGTTTTCCGTTTAACCGCACTGTCTTTTTTAGCAATTTCTTCAATAATTTTTGGCCCGTTTTCATTCCAGCCACAGATAACATAATGGTTTTCAAAAAGAGTAAAATCAACATCCTTTTTTTTCATAACGCGTTCCACCATAATACTTGAAATTAAACCGGTTAGGGTCGCAAATAAACCCAGACCTATAAACATAACACCCATAGCAAAAAACTTTCCCATTCTCGTTACCGGGGTAATATCGCCGTATCCCACAGTAGTAATGGTTACAATAGTCCACCATAATCCGTCTAGTAAAGTTTTAATCTGGGCGTTGGGATTATGCCTTTCAAGAGCGTATATCATAACTGTTGATATTCCAATCATAATAATCGCGATTAAAAAAATTACGGCTTTATCATAAGGTTTGCTCGCTCTTTGCTCACTCATTAAAATAACGTTTTGCTGGAATTTGCGGAAAAATTTTAGATTCCGCAAATACAGAAGCAGGCGGATTACTCTGATAATCCTTAGTATCCTGAAAAATGGTAATAGTGAAATTGCCAGCATCCAGTTTCTAAGAAAAAATGTATGTTTTTTTCTATCAACAACGAATTTTATTAATAATTCCATCGCAAAAATGATTAAAAACCCGATTTGCATGTAAAAAATAATCTTTTTCTGAAAGGGAGAAAGATCGGCAAACATACCAATAAAAAACTGAATAACTGAAAGGATGATAAAAATAAAAATCAGGTAGGTTACAAAATCTCCATATACAATTTTATCAAGCCTTGTAATGAAACTTAATTTTTTATCCCGTTTCTCAGGCATAATTTATTACAATCCTATTGTTAATCGTTTATCATACATTTTTCTATCTGAAATCTTATTTTAAGTACCTGATAAAATAATTCTTCAATTATACTTAATAAACTGTTTCTTTTATACGGGTCAATTGTTGTATCCTCACAGCCTAAATCTTGAACCGGAAAATCTTTAAACTCAGAAATTAACTTCTTAAAATTTTCATACAAAATATTTTGATAAAAAATCTTAAAATCATGGGTTGCTTTTAAAAAAAGTTCAGGATAACTGCCTGAAGCTGTCCAGTTATGCTTCACAATAGAACAAGTAAACCTAAAATCACGGCTTACTATATAAACCTCAAATGTTTTATCCTTATCTTCAACTATAAAAATATAAAACGTTATTAATAGATTAAAAAAATCATCAAGTTCACTCATTAACTCGCTGCGTTCCGGCCCGGTGATTTTGCCGTCATCAGAAAGAGCTTTTTGATAATTTTCAAAGATTTCATTAAACTCTTTCACGCTTTGTGAAAACCAGCCACGCACATTGTCATCGGTTATTTCTAAAAAATTTTTATTAAGAGTTCCTTTGCATTTAAACGAATAATCATCAAAAAAAATAATTTCGTTTCTCATCTATTTACTCCACTGTAACACTTTTTGCGAGATTTCTGGGCTGGTCTATATCACAGCCTCTTTTTACCGCGATATAATATGCTAAAAGCTGCAACGGAATTACACTTAATATAGGTGTTAACAATTTATGGGTATCAGGTATATAAATAACGTGGTCAGCAAGCTCATTTATATATTCATCCGTTTTATTGGCTATTGCAATTACAACGCCTTTTCTGGCCTTTACTTCTTCAATGTTGGAAATAATTTTTTCATACACAGGATCTTTTAGTGCTATAAATACAACCGGCATTTTTTCATCAATCAAAGCAATGGGCCCGTGTTTCATTTCAGCCGCAGGATAACCCTCTGCGTGAATATATGAAATTTCTTTAAGTTTTAAAGCTCCTTCTAAAGCAATAGGATACTGTATACCTCTGCCAAGATAAAGCAAATTTTTTCTATCATAAAATTTTTCCGCAAGGTCTTTTATTTTTTGCTGGTCTCCGATAATTTCTTTCACATGAGCGGGAATTTTTAATAAAGCGTTAATTATTTCCCGGCCGTCATTGGAACTCAAAATTGTTTTACGTCCAAAATGTAATGTTAACAAAGCTAAAACAGTTAATTGATTTGTAAAAGCTTTTGTTGAAGCAACGCCGATTTCAGGCCCTGCGTGAATATATACCCCGCCATCACTCTCTCTTGCAATGGTTGAACCTACAACGTTAGTTATACCCATTACTTTTACACCGCGATTCTTTGCTTCGCGTAAAGCCGCGAGGGTATCTGCGGTTTCACCTGACTGACTGATTACAATCATAAGGTCATTCTCGTTTAAAATAGGATTTCTGTATCTAAACTCGGAAGCGTATTCAACTTCAACTGGAATACCTGCATATTCTTCAAGCATATACTCGCCCACCAAACCCGCATAATACGAAGTTCCGCACGCACAAAAAATAATACGCTTAATTTTTTTCATCTCTTCATCTGTAAGGTTTAACCCTCCCAATTTAGCAAGCCCTGTTTCAGGAATAATTCTTCCCCTATAGGCGTTTTCAATGGTAACATCTTGCTCTGAAATCTCTTTTAGCATAAAATGGTCATAACCCTGTTTTTGAATCTCCTGCAAGTCCCATTCAACTTCTTCAATTTCTTTTTCAATTACTTTTGAATCTATATCATAAATCGTATAGTCGTCTCTGGATATTTTTGCTATTTCTCCGTCTTCAAGATATACAACCCTGCCGGTGTGATATCTAAAAGCAGAAACATCTGATGCGAAAAACATTTCGTTATCTGAAATACCGATTAAAAGAGGGCTACCTTTTCTCGCGCCGATTATTATATCAGGATAGTCTTTAAGTAAAACGCATAAACCATAAGTACCGTCAACTATCTCAAGAGCTTTGGATACTGCTTCGATTGGGTCACCATTCATGAATTTATCTATTAAAACAGCGAGAACTTCGGTATCTGTCTGCGTTTTAAACTCATAACCTTCACGGGAAAGTTTCTTTTTTATACTATCATAATTTTCAATTATTCCGTTATGTACTATAGCAATTGTACCTGAAGCGTTTGTATGAGGATGGGCATTTAATTTAGACGGTTCACCGTGTGTTGCCCAACGGGTATGCCCTAAACCGATTTGCAGTTCTTCTTTATTATATCGAATTAAAGGTAAAATACTTTCCAGTTTCCGGATTTTACCTTTTTCCTTAAACAACTCTAAATTATTGTTTTTTATCATTGCAATACCCGCAGAATCATACCCACGGTATTCAAGCATTTTCAATCCTTCAATTAAAACCTTAGTTGCATTTTTCTTACCAATATATCCAATTATTCCGCACATATCATTACTCCGCTGATTACACCAATTATTAAAATAAATATACTAAATACATACATTCA
>CALGPD010000026.1 GCA_937960625.1 uncultured Spirochaetia bacterium
GTTTAAATATTTTCAGGAAGTTTGCCTGTTAATGCTTTTGATTTTTCTGCAAAATCAGCTCTTTCAGCATTTACAATGTTTAAAATTTCTAGTTTAAGCCCTTCGCTTAATTCAAGATTGTCATCCATCATTTCTATTATAACATCTCTGTCGTGCATATCACCTAAGGTTGACTGCATTTTTTTAGCATAACGCATTATTTTGGGGAAACTCGTTGGAAGTACCGGTTTAAAAAACTCGATATTATATCTTAAACGTTTACAAAGAATTCGTAAATCATGCCCAGGTTCAGGGTTTTCAAAGTTTTCCAAAACACTTTTACCGAGTTTAAGAACTCCGCTTCTGATTTTATTAACTTTTTTGAAAGCAAAAACTTCGACTGTTTTATCTTTACTGTCTTTTATAGGTAAAGCCATAATTGCAGCGAGTATTTTTAAAGGTTCGTCAAGCTCTTTGTTTTCTATAACGTTTATAACATCCTGCCTTAACTCATCTTCGGTTTTTTTTCTTTGTTTAATCCACCGGTTAAACTCAGCTTTATTGGGCTGGGAAATTGTAAGGTTTTCAAGTATTTGATTTGATACTTCCATGTCCCGTACAGGGCCGAACTTATTGAAAATATTTTTTAGAGCAGTTCTTAACTTTTTAACGTAAAACTTATCATAAACATTATCAACTTCTCTTAAAACAGCGCGTATTCTTCTAATAGCAACGCGTGTATCATGAACAGCCTCAGGGTCTTCACCTTTTATTACTTCACGCACACATCGTTTGGTTTGATTGATATATCTTTGCAAGTTTTTATTAACATATTCTGAAATTAACACAAATCCTCCGAATTCCCTATATTTTATTTGGGATATTAAATATAGCAATG
The DNA here is from genome assembly GCA_937960625.1 of uncultured Spirochaetia bacterium. Lineage (GTDB taxonomy): Bacteria > Spirochaetota > CALGPD01 > CALGPD01 > CALGPD01 > CALGPD01. The sequence continues at coordinate 878 of CALGPD010000026.1, forward strand.
TGTGTTTAGAAAATGTTAAGATAATATTAATTTTTTATTAATTTTACAATAAATCATTTTGCACTTTTCTAATAATATTTTTATTTTTATCTTGTTTATAACAAAAAAATCTATAATTTTTTATCAAATATGAAAACTAAATATTATAATTATACATTGCCAGATGAATTAATTGCACTTGAGCCAAGCCCGGAACGTGATGCATGTAGGCTGCTCGTTGTTGATAAAAAAACTGAAACTATAGAACATAAAGTCTTTTCAAATATTGTTGATTATCTAAAGCAAGGCGATGTTCTCGTTTTAAATGATACTAAGGTTTTAAATGCAAGAATATATGCAAATAGGCAGACCGGAGCAAAAATAGAAATAGTTTTATTGCAGTCGGATGACTTTGTAAAATGGGAAGTTTTAACCAACAGATCTAAGAGGTTAAAAATGGGAGACAGGTTACAAGTAAATGATGATGTTTTTGCTGAAATTGAAGAAGTAAAAGAAAATGGGATTAAAATTTTAAAGTTTAATATAGAATTAACTCCTAAACTTTTAAGTGAAATAGGCGAGATTCCTTTACCCCCATATATTAAAACGAAACGTAAACCGGATCTATTAGATAATACATGGTATCAAACTGTTTTTAGCAAAAACTATGGCAGTAAAGCAAGCCCTACTGCAGGTTTGCATTTTACTGACGAGTTATTGTTGAAATTAAAGCAAAAGGGAGTTATTATTGAATATATAACGCTGCATATTTCTTTATCAACTTTTAATCCGATTAGGACAGATGATATAGATGACCACGTTATGCATACTGAATATTTTGAAGTATCTGAAGAGTGCGTGCAGACAATATTAACTGCGCGAAAAAAAGAAAGCAGGGTTTTTGCTGTAGGAACAACGGTAATACGTGCTCTTGAATCCGCGGCAAAACAAAATGAATTGAAATCACTTTCCGGTTATACAGATTTGTTTATCAAACCGGGATATAAGTTTAAGGTTTGTGATGCGGTTATAACGAACTTTCATACACCTAACTCAACTCTACTTGTATTAGTGAGCGCTTTTGCGGGAAATGAGTTGATAAAAAAAGTGTATAAGACCGCAATAAAAGAAAAATACCGTTTTTTAAGTTACGGTGATTCAATGTTGATATTTTAATGGAGTAAATATATATGGGAAAATACGGTTTTGAAGAATACCAGCATGAGAAAACTTTCTATGAGGATGATGAGATTGGTTTTGAAACCGGTTATGATGATGATCAATTAGTTGACACAGATTCAGAGGAGACTGAAACCTATATTTGTGAAGATTGTTCTCACAAATGGCAGTTATCAGTATCAGAACGCGGCGACCTTTTTGATTATTATAACGGCGATAGAAGCGGAAATGTTTGTCCTATGTGCGGTTCATTTTCTATTTACGTTGTAGAATGAAAACCATGAGCTTTTTTATTGAAACTTATGGCTGTCAGATGAATGTGGCGGATTCATCCGGACTGGCAAGACTGCTTGAATTAAACGGTTTAAAGTTTAATGATTCTTTTACCCCTGATACAGATGTTGTCATTATAAATACTTGTTCTGTTAGGCATTCTGCGGAAAACAGAATTTACGGCAGGCTGGGGTATTATAAAAATTTAAAACAAAAACAATCTTTCATATTAATCCTGACCGGCTGTATGGCTGAAAAAGAAAAGCAAAATATATTGAAGATTGCACCCCATATTGACTTCGTTGTAGGCACACATAACCAGAAATTAATTCCAGGGCTTATAAAAAATTCCAGTAATGAAAATGTATTCACGGGTTTTGGAAATTACTCTTTTACAAGTTCCGTTTCCGATGAAAAATTTCCTTTCCGCGCTTTTGTTACAATAATACACGGTTGCTCCAACTTTTGTACTTATTGTATCGTTCCATATGTCCGTGGTAGGGAAATATCCAGAAATCCTGAGGAGATTGTTTCGGATATAGAAAACCTTGTTAAGAACGGAGTAAAAGAAATAGTACTGCTTGGGCAGAATGTTAATTCCTACGGGATTAATGAAGGCCATATTAATTTTTCAGAGTTATTAAAACGCGTTGATAATATTCCCGGATTAAAACGCTTACGCTTTATAACCAGCCATCCCAAGGATTTTAGCTTTGAGTTAATTGATACGCTGGCAGAGCTTAAAACCCTTTGTCATGATATACATCTGCCTTTGCAAAGCGCTTCAAATAAAATATTAAAACTCATGAACCGGAAATACACTTTTGAGAATTATTATTCAAAAATAAAATATCTTAGAGAAAAGATAGATTCTCCCAGAATAACCACAGACCTTTTAGTGGGTTTTCCAGGAGAAGATGAATACGATTATAGCGGAACAATTCAGGCAATAAAAGATATCCGTTTCGACAGCGCATTTATGTACAAATATTCTCCCCGTGAGGGAACTGATGCTTTTAACATAAAAGAGGAGATAAGTGATGAAGAAAAACAAAACAGGCTTGCAAATTTAATAAATATACAGAATAATATAACTGAACAGAATTTGAAAAACCGGATTAACTCAATAGAAAGGGTACTTATTGAAACAGTGAGTAAAAACAACGAGCGGGAATATAAAGGTGTTTCCGGCAAAGGTTACGCTGTTGTATTTGAAACGGAAAATAATGTCCCCGGAGATATTGTTAAAGTTAAGATTACCGGAGTAAAAGGGCAAACACTAAAAGGAAAACTAGTATGAGTAATAAAAAGATATTTTTCATAGCGATTTTATTATTATTTGTAACGGTTTTCATAGCGCAAAATATTGTTAATGAAGTTAAAATTTATTTAATATTCACAAGCATAACCCTGCCTTCAATAGTGGCATTCCTGATTTTTGCTTTTATCGGAATGTTTATTACAATTCCTACAATATTGAAATTGCGGAAAAAAGAAAAGCAGCGCGTAAAACAGGAAAAGCAGGAACAAAAACAAAGTAAAAAAGAGAGTAAGCGAAGCCGCCGGAAAAACAAACAAATCGAAGTAACAACAGACCTTGATACAGAAAATAAGCTTTAATAAATTTTATTTTATCTGTACAATACCTTTTATTTTGGTGTATAATATTAATAGTAGAAAAAAACGCTTGAAATATTTTTTAAAAATGCCGTATATCATAATGAGGTAAACCCTGTTTACAGGAGCGCAAAAGATTATGAATAAAAAAATAATAAAAACAGCAGTAACTATTATACTCGTTTTTATGTCTTTTTCGGTATTCGCGGGTTCCGAAGAAGTACTATATAGAGCAAAAACATTTTATAAACAGAAAAAATTCCACCTTGCCAGAGATTTGTTTGAAAAGATTTTAACTAAAAGTCCTCTTGATTTTAACGATGAAGCTTGCCTTATTTTAGGCAATATTTATGACCATCATGAAGAATATGAAAAAGCTATTAAAATGTATCAGCGCGGGATTGAGATAACGAAAAAAGAGCGCAAACCATTATTTTATATAAATCTTGCGCAAACGTATAGGCATCAGAAAAAGTATATCAAATCTTTAATTACATTGAAACAAGTTGAAGACTATTCAGATACATATCCGGAAATATTTTTATATAAAGGCATGGCTTTCTATAAGCTTAGGGCAAAACAAAAAACCATAACAGCATGGGAAGCGTATTTAGTTAAAGTGCCGTATGGAAACCAGTCATCCACAATAAGAAAAGCAATTGCATATCTACGCTCACCCGGGCATAAGTGGCCGGAAGAAATAGAACGGGAAAAACGCCTTGCTGAAAAACGTAAAAGAGAGCTTGAGGAAAAGCGCAGAAAAGAAGAACTTGAACGCCAGAGAAAACAGAGATTGGCAGCTGAAAAAGAGAGAAAACGTTTAATTGAGCAGGAACGTAAGAGAAAACAAGCTCTTGCTAAAAAAGAAAAACAACGCAGAAAAGAATTGGAAGAACAAAGAAAACGGCTTGCGCGTCTTGAAGAGCAGCAGAGAAAAGAACGCGAGAAAATGAGAAAACTAAGGGAAGAACTAGCCCGAAAACGTAAAGAAGAGCGCCTTAGAAGATTGCGCGAACAAAGAGACCGTGTGAATATAAAAACCAAACAGGTTAATCCCAATGACCGCGGCCGCGAAGAAGGGAAAAAATACGACGAAATTGAGCGCTAATTCCAGCATTCAAATACGAGCTTGAAAAAATGTATTACAGCGTTTATATGTTTAGGCCTTGTGAAATAGTATTTAAATTTTTTTGGATATTTATATGGTTCGCGGTATCCACCGCTGTTTTCCGTTTTATATCCCACACTAGATTCTCCGGTAAAATGATATACATAATCTTCTTTTTTCGCATCTATTATAAATATTTCGCCTTTTTGATGCCATAAATTAACATTCCAATACATATTTCGTTTTTCAAATTCATGTTGTTTGGGATATTTATTCTGTTTACTTACATTTGTGGCCAAAATTTCTTTGAATCTAACATGTCTTGGTCGTTCAAAAATTATAATAATCAAATACCTGCATCCAATTTTTTCTGCAATTTTAACAAAAGGCAAGGGGTAAATTATAGGGTTTTTATATTGTTGTTTTTTGAAGAATTTATATAAATTTTTAATATTTAATAATGCTTCAGTTTGGTGGGGAAAAAGTATGTTGAATTTTTTAAGGAAATGTTTTTTAGCTAATATTAATCCTTTATTATAGTTTTCTTCAATTTTTTTTAAGTCAACACGTATTTCATTTGAAGCAGAATAATATTTTTTTCTATATTTATTTTCTTCCCGGTATTTTAATACTATTGGTAAAAATACAGTTTTTTTCTTTCTCATCATTTCCGGTTTAAAACCATGAAAAAGTTTTTCTTTTGAATTAAAAGTAGAAGAACAGGAAATTAAAAATATGAATAAAGTTATAAAATAGTATGCCTGCCTTATTTTCATAAAATTTATTCTCCAATTTAAATTATTTATAATATATAGCATGCTTTTATGTTTTTAAACATAATTAGCTAATTTTAAAGCGTATTTATATTTTTTTTTGATTTTCCGTTGTTATTTAATTCCAGCTTTGAAATAAACCTTTGTAAAATAAAAATACAGCGTTTAAATGCGTTGGTATACTTTTATCACTGCCTGATTTTATTAATTCCCGAAACGTGGAAGGTAAAAATGACCTTGACGATTCCCGTCTGTAGCCGGATTTTGTTTCTTTGGATAAATGATAAACACATTCTCTTTTTTTAGAATCTATAATATAAACTTCACCTTTTTGATACCACATATCTATGTTAATATACACATTGGATGTTTGAGGAAAACGCATATCATTTTCTTTATCATAAACCCAAACCGTTTTCCGTATCATCTTTTTAAGTTTAACATGTGAAGGCTTTTTAAATTTTAAAATAACGAGGTATCTGTATTTAACTTTTTTTCCGATTTTCGCGAACTTTTTTGCGTGTGTTAAAGGATTAATTTTTTTTAATTTAACAAAAGCGGAAAATATTCTATATGCATCGAGCATACTTTCACTTTGATGAGGGTATGAAATTTTCCACTCCTTGATGTATCTGTCTTTAGCCCGCATAAACGCTTTCCTGTAAGTACTTTTTAAATCCGGGCTTTCCAATATATAGGGTAGAAAAACTATTTTCTGTTTCTTTAAATTTTCCGGAGAAAAGCCGTGAAAAGTGTTAACCTTTACGTTTTCATCCGCGGATGAGCACGACGATAAAATAATAAACGCAAATATTAGTATATAACTAACGAGTTTCTTCATAATTTACTTAACACCATTGTTAAAATATTCTACCACTTGGATAGGATTCTATCGAAAAACCTGTAAATAATTCTCGATGCCGAAGGATGGCTTTTGCTATAAGCTTTTACTTTGTAATAGTCTTTGCCGTAAGTTTTATTTATAACGTCTTCCAAAGGAATTGAGATAAAGCCGCTCAATTTCCGTATTTCTGTTTTAAATTTAGGAACCTGCCATACAATTCTGTGTTTTGTGTTATCTATTATTTTTAAATATCCCATGGCAATTGTTTTTTTATAATAACGGGTTCTTACTTTATAAATTTCTTCGGTTGCTTTGTACTTTTCGCTGTACTGTGAGATTTTAACAAGGTCTGTGATTTTTTTTCCATAGAATATTATATTGCTGATTTTTGCAACTACGGTATATTTTGCTTTTAAATCAATACCTATTGCTGCAGCAAATAATACGTTGTCCTCTTCATCGCCGAAAACAGCGTATACTTTGTCAAGTTTTTTGTTTAATTTGTTTTTATTTATAAATTCTAATGTTTTATCCGGGGAAATTATTTTCCAGGTTTCAAATTTTTCTTTTAATATTGCAGTATAAACTTCATTAGTGGTTTTTATATATTGTTCATCTCCTGTTGCAGCGGGTAATACTGCTATGGCCGATTTTCTAAAATCATCAAAATTAAAGTCTTTACTTTCTTCAACGTTTACCGGATTCCTTAGCGGCTCGGTATTGCATGAAATTAAAATTAATAAGAAGATTAAAAAAAATATTGATTTATACTTTATAATCATATTGAACAGCTTGCTCAAATTTATTTCCTATATTAAAAAGTGTTTTTTCATCAAAGTGTTTTCCAAGTAATTGAATTCCAACGGGTAATCCGTCACCGGTTTTTGCAACAGGAACGCTTAATCCGGGAACTCCCGCAAGGTTTGCTGTGATTGTATAAATATCTGATAAATACATC
>CALGPD010000027.1 GCA_937960625.1 uncultured Spirochaetia bacterium
GCTTTTATACTCGCCTCAATTGGATTAATTATTGGCTTGGCGCTTTCTCTTGTTTTTAATAAAATAGTGCCCCGCGGTTTCAAGGTTTCAGACAAAAATCAAAGCATAATCAGCCTCGCGCCTAATATCACACAAACGTTAATATTTTTAAATTCTCATGATAAAATCGCTGCGCGTTCAGGTTTTTGCGGAGTTTTTAAACAGGTTAAACATTTGCCTTCAGCAGGGAATAATTTCAACGTAAAGTATGAAAAAATACTTTCATTACAACCAACGCTTATAATTACGCAGGGCAAAAACCCGGCGTTAAAAAAATTTTCAATTCAGCATAAAATTAAATATCTAAACGTTAATATGGACAACGTAGACACCATTTTTTCAGGCATATTAAAAATCGGAAAAGCTGTATGTAAAGAAAAACTTGCAAAAAGAAAAGTTTCCATGCTTAAAAATAAATTAAATGAGATAAGTAAACTTGAAAGAAACGGAAAGCGCAAAAAGGTATTAATAATATTGAACCGGAGAGAGCATAGCTTGTCCGGTATATTTACAACGGGTAACAAATCTTTTCTTTCACAGGCAATAAGAATTGCGGGGGGAATAAACGTTTTTAATGACATGAAAATAAATTACTCGTCCGTGTCCATTGAAACAATTTTAAAACGCAACCCCGATGTTATTATTGAATTATCCGTAAAAAGCAATTTAACAAAAAAAAGAACAGCGGACATGAAAAAACAGTGGAGTTCATATTCGTTTATTAACGCTGTTAAAAATAAACAAATATATTTTCTTAAACAAAGCTATATTTTAATTCCCGGCCCCGGGATTATAAAAACTATCAGGCTTTTCAATAAAATATTCACAGGGAAATATAAAGCTAATGACTAAAACCGGATTAGTATTAAACAACGTTTCATATAAATATCCGGGCGGCGGGGAATACGCTGTTTCGGACGTAACCCTTGAGATTGCTCCGGGAAAATTGATTTCTTTAATAGGGCCGAACGGCGCCGGAAAGAGTACACTATTAAAAATTGCATCGGGAAATCTTAACCCTGAAACCGGTAATATTATACTTGCGGATATAAATATAAACTTTTTTGATAAAAAACAACTTGCTAAAAAAACTGCGTTTCTGCCCCAGGAAATAAACGAATGGCATGATATAAAGGTTTCTTCGCTGGTGTTACAGGGACGGTATCCTTATTTAAAAGGTTTTGGTTTTGCCGCGCAAAAAGATATTGAAATCTGTGAATATAATATGAAACTTTGCGGGGTATACGGTTTTAAGGATAAATACATTTCCAATCTGTCCGGAGGGGAAAAACAGAGGGTGCGCCTTGCTTCCGTGTTATCCCAGCAGCCGGATATTTTAATCCTTGACGAGCCGACGGCTTCTTTGGATATACACAATGAAAGAGACTTTTTTTCCATATTACTTGATCTTGCAAACAGCGGAACGGGGATATTAATGTCAACGCATAATGTAAACTTTGCTTCATTATATTCAAGTGAACTCGTTTTAATGAATCAGGGAAAAATTGTCTGCAAAGGCGGAGCGGATAGTGTTATTACAACGGATAATATTGGGAAAGTATACGGAGCAGGTTTCGGCGTAAACATACACCCTGATTCAGAAAAGCCTTTTATATATCCTTTTCAGCGCAAGGGGGATGTTTAATGGAATATTTAACGAGGAAAAAATACATTGTAAATATCACTGTGTATTTGCTTTCATCTCTTGTAATTTTTATACTTTGCTTAAAATTCGGTGCTGAAAATATTTCATTTATTGAAATATTTAAATCCTTTTACGGAGGGTTAACGGGATTAAAAGCTCGTTTGTTTTATTATCAACGTTTGCCCAGGGTTATAATAGGTTTCATAGCAGGAGGAACATTTGCGCTAACCGGGCTTTGCTACCAGAGTGTTTTTAAAAATACGCTCGCGACGCCATTTACAACGGGTATAACAAGCGGCGGAACATTAGGCGCTGTAATCGCGTTATCATTTACAGGAATAAACTTCAACTTTATTTTTATCAGCGGGGTTCAGGTTTTTTCTTTGTTGGGAAGTTTTCTGGTATTGCTGGTAATTCTTTCACTGAATAGAAAAAAACACGTTGGTTTTAGCAATTCACTGCTGTTAACGGGAATCAGCATGGGTATTTTAATCAGCGCGTTTGTTTTGTTAATCAGGTATTTAATCAGCCCGAATATTCTAGCAGTGGTTGACAGATGGGTAATGGGCGGGTTAAATATTAATGGTTTTTCACAAATAGCGCCCATATTTCCGTTATTAATCCCGGGTTTGATTTTATTATTCTGGCAGGCTCCAAAATTAAATTATCTGGTGTCAGGCGATGAAATGGCAGGTTCCAGAGGTATAGACACCGCGTTATTAACGAGGATAGTTTTAATAGGCGGAACCATGGCAACTTCGTCTATTGTTTCCATCACAGGGCCTATTGCTTTTGTTGGGTTAATAATTCCGCATATAATAAAAAATATTTCCGGCCATGATATGAGAACGAACTCGGTGTCTGTTTTTTTCGTTGGTGGTGTATTTTTAGCTCTTTGTGATTCGATTTCAAGGGTAATAATTTCCCCCGCGGAATTGCCCGTAGGAATCATAACCGCATTCACGGGCGGGGCTTATTTTATTTATTTAATAAACATAAGAAAGAAATTATAACGGTAATTTTTCAACTATTTTACCAAACAAAGGCATGTTAATTTTTTTAAAGAAAAGCGTTTTTAATATCGCTGTTATAAGAACCAAAGCGTAAATACCCAAAAATGTAAGCCATGTTATTTTCATAATAAAATCAAACTGTAATGGAATAATTCTGCTTATTAAGTAAATAAACGCTCCGTTAATTAAAAAAGCAAACGTTATTATAAAAGACTGTTTACCGTGGTACTGCATAACCCGGTCTTTTCTCGTTATATATAGAGGAAGCCACCATCCGAATATGGGGATTAAGTATCCAAACATAGCAAAAAGGCGTTTTCCAAAGTTTATATCATTGTTCATTAAATATACCCGTAAATTTTTATACAAATATAACGAGATTTTGATTTACGGGCAAAATTAAACGGTATTTTTACAAAATCAAGCCCGCTTTAAGCAAGAAATAATACCAAAAAATCAATAATTCTTATAATTTGCTTCATGGAATACTGTACAATTTTTAACCTAAAAATAAATTCAGATTAAAGCAATAATTAAAGCTTCAAGTAAAAGCAATCTCTTTTTATAAGCGCAGTACGCAAAGAAACGCTGAGGAATCAAAATAAAATCAAAATCTAAAATTCAAGTCAAAACTTGAATAGTTAAAAATACTTATGACTTTACCCGCCATTTAAATATCTCTAGGAAATTCTGCGTTCTCTTATTTAACTCTGCGTTAAATTCTTCTCTCCCATCCATTCTGAATCTTCTTCATCCGCGGGTTGTTTTTAAATATCGTTTATTACAAAAAAAACATCCTCTTTATTTTAAAGGACGGGGTTAGGCTAACACAAGAACAAATAAGCCGGAGGATTTCTTTATCATGTGAATATATTTTGTTAATTTTGAGGTTCTAAAATATTATGAAATTTTCATGGATTAATGGTATTAGGTGTTATTTATTCAGCAAAGGCTTAACTTTATCCTTATCAATTTCTAATAGCTCCTGCAAACAATGAATGTTAAGTTCCCGGTTTTTTACTGTTTCAAGCCCGTTTACCGCGGCTAAAATACCCGGTGTTGTTGATAAATAAGGAACACCAAATTGAACAGTAAGTTGATGCATTGACAACTCGTCATCACGGCCCTCTTCGTCATTTGGGGTATTAAATATCAAATCAATCTTACCGTCCCTGATTAAATCGAGTATGTTCGGGCCAGGGTCATGTGCTTTATTTACAAACTCGGCATTGATACCGTGTTTAGTTAAAAAGTCCTTGGTTCCTTTAGTGGCAACGAGTTTAAATCCCATATTTTGCATACGTCTCGCAGGCTCAATTAGTTTAGGCTTGCTTTTATCTGATAAGCTTATGAAAATTGTTCCTGATAAAGGAATACTCGATGACGCAGCCATTTGGCTTTTATAATAAGCTTCTCCAAATGATTTACAGATCCCCATAACCTCGCCGGTGGAACGCATTTCAGGGCCGAGTTTGGTATCTACGCCGGGAAATTTATTAAACGGCAGAACAACTTCTTTTACCGAAGTCATACCGTGTGTTTTTAAATCTAAATTGAAATCCGAAAGTTTTTCACCGGTCATAACCAGAGAGGCAACTTTTGCCCAGGGTATGCCCGTTGCTTTACTAACAAACGGAATTGTTCTTGAACCACGGGGGTTAACTTCAAGGAAGTATACTTCATCATCCTTAACCGCAAATTGAATATTCATCAATCCCACAACACCGAGTTCAAGCGCGGTCTTCTTTGTGAGTTGTTCAATCTTCTCAATAATTGAAGGGTTAAGGCTATAAGGAGGCAGAACGCAGGCCGAATCTCCGGAATGAATTCCTGCTTGTTCAATATGTTCCATAAAACCGCAAATAACAGCCTGTTCTCCGTCACAAACAGAATCAACATCGACTTCTATTGCATCTTCCAGAAATTTATCAATTAAAACGGGATATTCCGGGGAAGCATCAATCGCATTCTCCATGTATATTTTTAATCTTTCTTCAGTATATACAATTTCCATCGCCCTTCCGCCTAAAACGTAAGAAGGACGGACAACAACAGGGTAACCGATTTTTTTTGCAATTTTAACAGCTTGTTTGGCTGACGTTGCAATTCCATTTTTTGGCTGCAAAAAACCAAGTTTATTAATAAGGTGCTGGAATTTATCTCTGTCTTCTGCTCTGTCTATGGTTTCAGGTGATGTGCCTAAAATATTTACTCCCGCTGCTTTAAGGCGTTTGGAAAGATTTAACGGTGTTTGCCCTCCAAGTTGAACTATAGCGCCAATTGGATTTTCGGCTTCATATATATTTATTACATCTTCAAATGTTAACGGTTCAAAGTATAATTTATCAGAGGTATCATAATCAGTTGATACTGTTTCAGGATTAGAATTAACCATAATTGTTTCATAACCGTATTCTTTTAACACGAATGATGCATGACAGCACATATAGTCAAATTCTATTCCCTGTCCTATCCGGTTAGGCCCTCCGCCAATAATCATAATTTTCTTTTTATCTGATTTGAAGGTTTCGGTTTCTCTTTCATATGTTGAATAATAATACGGTGTCTTTGCCTCAAACTCAGCCGCGCAAGTATCAACGAGTTTATATACAGGAATTACGCCAAGCTGCTTTCTTTTTTTTCTAACTTCTTCTTCGGTTGATTTAGTAAACCTTGCGATTTGTACATCAGAAAAGCCGTATTGTTTTGCTTCAAGCATTAATGTATAATCATAATCATTTAAATTGCGGATAAGTCTTTTTTCCAAATCGCAAATTTGTTTTAAGTTAAAAAGAAACCATTTATCAATTTTCGTGTATTTATAAATTTTATCAATAGTTAATCCAACATCAAAGGCATCTTTTAGATAAAAGATTCTTTTTGAATTTGGCTCTTTAAGTTTCTTCTTTATTTTTCTTTTTAACTTAGCAATAGCTATTTCTTTTTTCTTTTTATTTTTACTTTTTTTAGTATTTAATAATTCATTCTCAAAACCAAACTTGCCTATTTCCAGACTTCGAATTCCTTTTTGTAAAGCTTCTTTAAAAGTACGACCGATTGACATTGCTTCCCCAACGCTTTTCATCTGCACTCCGAGCGCGTCTTTAGCCTCAGGGAATTTTTCAAATGTCCATCTGGGTATTTTTACAACACAGTAGTCAATTGTGGGTTCAAAACTTGCCGGAGTTTCTTTGGTAATATCATTAGGGATTTCGTCAAGGGTATAACCCACAGCGAGTTTTGCCGCGATTTTTGCAATGGGGAACCCCGTAGCCTTTGATGCAAGAGCAGAAGACCTTGAAACTCTGGGATTCATTTCAATAACTATCATACGTCCGGATTCAGGATCAATCGCAAACTGAATATTGGATCCACCAGTATCAACTCCGATTTCCCTAATAATATCAAGAGATGCATTTCTCATCATCTGATATTCAACATCGGAAAGAGTCTGTGCAGGCGCAACGGTTATTGAATCTCCTGTATGAACACCCATGGGGTCAAAGTTTTCTATTGAACATATTATAACTACATTGTCTTTTGTATCCCTCATTACTTCAAGTTCATATTCTTTCCAGCCTAAAAGGGATTCATCAATTATTACTTCTGTTACCGGAGAATCATTTAAACCTTTTTTAATTAGTTTTTCAAATTCCTGTTCATCATTTGCAATGCTTCCTCCTGTACCGCCTAAAGTAAAACTTGGGCGAATAATACAAGGGAAACCTATGTCTTTTATTTTTTCCAAAGCCTGTTCTAAATTGTTTATTCTATAGTTTTTAGCAACGTCAAGGCCTATTTTTTCCATTGCATTATTAAATAATTCCCTGCTTTCGGCTTTTCTGATTGATTCGTAATTAGCGCCAATCATTTCTACATTATATTTATCAAGGATTCCCATTTCTTTAACACTTATAGCAGTGTTTAAAGC
>CALGPD010000028.1 GCA_937960625.1 uncultured Spirochaetia bacterium
ACGTACCTTTCAATAAACTTCCAGATAAAGTATATCTTGTAAGAGTATCCAAACATGGATATTCAAGCTTAATTCAAACAGTCAATTTTAAAGATAAAACTAAAGAATTACTATTCTCCATTAAAAAGGCAAATGTTATAAAGCTTAATAAAGGTCAGGCAAAAACACTTAGAGATAAAAAAAGAAATTTTTCTCTGTTTGTTCACGCAAGTATTGTAAAGCGGTTTGATGGCAAACCGGTTAAGTACCCAATATTCATTCAGGCCAGTTACACGAGGTCAGGTCTTGGAATGCCTGGTAGGGATATGCTATCTGTAAATCCACAAACAGGTGAAGTTATGCCTCTTACTACTGCTGGAGCTGTAAATATTGAAGCCTATGATTCAGATAAAGCGCCGTTACGCATTGATCGAAATAAAGCGAAGAGACTCGGAGTAACGACAAAACTCGTTATGAAAGTTAAAAGAAAACATAAGAAGCATTTAAAGAAGTTAAAACTTTGGAGCTATGATTATAGAAAAGGTCAGCTTATGTGGAATAAAATAAATAATAAGATCAAGTTAGCTTCTAATAATCTATCAAATCAAAATACAGCAGTAAACTTAAGCAGAAATACAACACGTGTTTACTATGAAGAATGCCAAGAAGAGGCCGATTCAATTTATGAAGGTATTTCAAATGAAGCTGCTGCTTCAGAAGGAAGACCTATGACAACGCAAGAAAGAAGAGAACGGCAAGTTCGCTTAAATAGAATAAGAGCAAGAATAAACAGGAGAATAGTAAGAAGAGCGTTACCATATGTTAGAATGTCAGTAAGTGATGTAGATTTGGTTTTAATAAATTTTGATTACCCTAAACCTGCTGTACCTGTGATGCTTAGGCTTGCAACTACACAATTTGAAAAACGTTACCTCGTTATTATTAAGACTTTGTACACATACGGAAGTTATACAATAACGAGAACTTTTTACGGTAAAGATAGAGAAGCGAGCTTTAGAGTATTATTACCGGGCAATACAAAAATTAGAGTTAATGTAATTGAATATGGTAAAACCGATAAGTTAAAAAAACTTCTACTTGCATATATAAAGAATAAAAGGATTCCAGGTACAGTTAAAACGTATAAGATACCAGCAGCAAAAATGAAATATAGAAAAGGAAGATACGGAAAAATTGTTAGAATGGATGGTAGAGCTATTAATTATAAACTCCTAGATAATATAGTTTTATAGAAAAAACTGTTTAGTTTCTCCAAAAAATCTCCAATGAAAAAAAGTAAAACCCGCATCAAAGATGCGGGTTTTGTCTATTAGCGAGACAGGGATTCGAACCCCGGACAACACGGATATGAGCCGTGTGCTCTAACCAACTGAGCTATCTCGCCGTATACTCCGATATAAAAATACCGGAGTGGGATTAAAAATATAAGAACTATTTGGTTTTTTTAGTAACTCTTTCAAGATTTTTTTCGAAGAATTTTTTGATTTCTTCTAAGTTACCTTTAACAAAGTCAGCGTCGATTTTTCCACTTTTAAGAGCTTCAAAATTTTTCTTAGCGATTGCTACTAAATCTTCAAAACTTTCTTTTAAAATATCCATCATTGAGAAATCGCTCATGAATTTTTTCATTTCATCTTGAGCTTTTTTTACCCATTCTTCGATATTTTTTTTGAAATCTTCGCCCATTTTAGTAAATTGACTGATAAAATCTTTAGCTTCTGCCATGATAATACCCCTTTGTTTTTTAATATTAATTTAAGTTCATTTATTTAGAAATAAAGGGACATAAAATATGTCCCTCTAATTAGCGGAGGTAGGACTTGAACCTACGAACTTCGGGTTATGAGCCCGACGAGATAACCAACTTCTCCACTCCGCGGCGTGTTTTTAATATAATAAAATTCTATTCCCAAGGGCAACACTTATTAAAAATTTTATTCATAATAGTGCAAGGATTTCATTTTTTATTTATAAAAGAGATTGAATCAATCATAACCAACGAATTTAACCGTATTTTTATTAAAATAACCAATCTCAACATCGGGAAATTCTTGTCTTAATAATTCAAACATTCCCCTAATTCCAAGGGTACTGCCCTCCCCTTTTCCAACTTTGTTTATATAATCAACTGGATCAATGCATAAATTTTTAAAATGGATAAAATCGATTTTAGTTTCTCTGATAAAATTTTTAAGATTACTGAACTCTTCTTCTGTATCTGAAACTCCAGGGAATATTAAATAATTAATCATAGTAAAAATTCCATTATTTTTAGCTTTCTTAGCAAATTCTTTTACGTCTTCAAAAGTATAATTAACGGGTTTATAATATGCGTTATATAAAGACGGTGTTGTACTG
>CALGPD010000029.1 GCA_937960625.1 uncultured Spirochaetia bacterium
GTGAACGCCTGGCGGGCGAAGCATTGACTGAAATGGGCACGTTCTTTACCCCGATTTCCAAAGATTTCCCGGTTAGTATGTACGATATGTATAAAGCCGGAATGTCCATAATTAAAACTGCGGTTACTGCGGTAGGCGGTCCGCTTGCAGGCCTTGGAATGAGTGTGCTTGACAACGCGTTGGATATGGCTATGGGAGTTAAAACCTTCGGCCAGTTTGGAATGGGATTAATGCAGACGTTCGGAAATTTTGCGTTACAATACGTTCCTTATGCAGGAACAGCGTTAACTTCAGCCATGGGTGGAATGAACATAGACGCAAACGGAAATTTCAGCTATAACTGGAAAAGCGCTATCGCGAGTTATGTTACCACGGAGCTTAGGGGCGGTCTCGGTGCTTTAACAAAAGGTGCAGGAGCAACGGCTAAATCGTTAATAAACAACCTGCTCGTTAACCCTGCCATGAGCGCCATGAATTCTGTTATATCCGGTGAAGACCTTAACCTTAAATCCATGATAACCGAGATGGTGAAGGGTTTTGCCGGTGACGCGGTTAAACAGAAAATTTCAGAGGCTAGGCTTGCGAACAAAGACAACAACGGGTTGCCGCCTATACCCAAAGGCGGGCCGCTTTCTCTACTTTTGGGTGCTATGTTTGCGGGTATTTCAGGCAAGAACAAGTTCGCGCCGGGTAAAGCGGAGGTTGACGAACCAGGGTATGAAGGTGAAAACGAAGAGAATCTATCGAAAGATGGGTCTATTGATATAACCGATCCGTTTGCGGGAACACCGTTTAGCGGAAACGGAGAACAGAGCGGTAACGGAAACGTTGCTCATAGTAAAGCCGGAGATGAACAATCTGATTTTGATAAAGCCAAACAGAATAAAGTTAACGAGAAAATAAATAAGTTTCTTGCCGAACAAGAAGCAAAAGGCGTAAGCAAAGCTGAAATTATGATGGGAACGTCTGAACAGGGACGTAAGCTTTTTGAACAAATGAAAAATGAACTCAATATTCAAAATGATCAGAAATTCGGGTTCACAAATGACGGTCAATACGTTGTTTCTACTTACGCGGCGAATATCCGTGACGATAAAGGCAATTTAGTTAATGACGGAACCGGAGTTTACAGGGTAAAAAGTTTTCAAAACAGCGATGACGCATATGAAGCGAGTAAAAAAGTATTGACTGCCGCGGAAGAGTTAAAGAAAACGCGTTGGGCGAACCGTCTTGACAAGAACGGAAAATTAATGAATACTAAAGTCGTTGACGCTATCGACGAGGCATTTAGAACGGGTAAAGTTTTTTCAACCCAACACCTAAAAGGCGGAACGTATAACATGGACACGGACACCATAACCATAGGCACGAAAAATAATGACAATAAAAAACTCATGGGTCTGGTGGCTCATGAAGGAACGCATTATTTTCAGGATGTGAAAATGCACGTTAACCCTATGTCCCAGTACAGCGAATACGATGCTTGGGCTGCTCAGAAAGCTGTTGAGAACGGCGAAGAGATTCACGTTCTGCAGGAACATGAAATTGAAGAAATAAATCAAGCTTACGGATTCGAAGGCGACGCGCGGGAGATTCCTAACAGCCTTCAGGCAATAAGCAGGCATGCTTGGGAGATGGGAGACGGCAGTGTACACGCT
>CALGPD010000030.1 GCA_937960625.1 uncultured Spirochaetia bacterium
CACCTTCTTTTTTATAACGCCCCTTTTACGTTAGTATCAGGGGTTTTTTGTTTGGTTAATTAAAAAAGCAAAATAACAGCGAGTTAACACAAATTTTATATGCAGATATACACTAATTCTGGGTAAGGTTTGGGGTAAAGATAGAAAATCTAATTAAACATCCGGCTTTCTAACAAAAAGTTAATTTATTTGTGTTTGTTTTATATCAGAACCCCTATTTGAACATCAATAATACCGCAATTTTTTAAATATTATCATAAACCTTATAATTGTTTTTTTTATTAACGCTTCATTAGAATATTTATACCAGAAACTTTGAATTTGCTTATATAACTCGTTAACTATATTCACCCATTTTTTTCCAAGTATATACGCGTCATGTATTGGGGTTAATATTTTTTGCTCGAATTCAGGAAAATTATGCGTTGCGTATCTAAGGTTATTTAATGAATGAAAAAAGTATTTATTAAAATTTCTCATTAAGAATAAAATTTGCCGTGCTTTTTCTGCTTTTTTAAAAGCATTAGAAAAGTTTGTGAAAATTTTCAAATTACTTTTTATGATTTTAACAGTATCCTTGTAATTTTTATTGTTTGGTGAATACCGTACGGATTTTATAAAATTGTAGCATTCATTTTTGATGTTATAAAAAACATCCGAAGTACAATTGAAATAAATACATATACCGAACCCGTTGTAAACATCACTGTAAAGTATTCTTGAAAAATTTCTTTTATACCGTTTATCATAATGCGTCCCGGTGAAAACGATTGCTGATTTGGAATATATTTTTAATCTCTGCCAATTATATATGTTCTTTAATTTCTTTATTGGAAATTTTAACCGACTTTTAATACTGTATTTAATTGTATCAATATTTTTTCCAAGATACTCAATGTTAATAATTAAAGCGGGGATTATGGGCTCGCCAATGTCATTAACAACTGCGTCTCTTTTATAAAATAAAACCAATGAATTTTGATTAGCATGCCTGAAATAATAATAACCCCATTTTTTAGGCAGCTTGAAATTTATGAGCCTGTCTTTTAAAACAACGTGTTTTTCATAATGGGCAAATGTTTGTAAAGAAATAAAGAAAAATATTATTACGGTTAATAGATGTAAAAACGATTTTTTCAAAACAATCTCCGGACAGGACTAATGAATATCTTATTATAAATATTCTGATTTTTATGTCAACGTAAAAAAAATAAGAGATTGCTTTATTTATGTTGGATTTTTTTTCGTGATGTTTTTTGTTAAATTACTGTATATAGTAAATATCCGCCCCAAATTCAATCGAACATCTGACAGCTTGGCTCTCTGTAAAATTCTCCATGCCCTTTTCGTTTTATTTAGCGGTGTATAAAAAGCTCAACGAAGCGTAGAAATTGGTTAGGGGGCCGAAGTTGGATTCATACCAACGCTTTATTAAACATGCCCGGGTTTGAAAAGAAAATAAAACATCAAAACGCGTAGTGAGCGGAATTAAATAGCCAACCGTTATATTTATACCTAAATTGGAAAAGAGAGAACCGCTGTTTTCAAAACCTTTAACGTCTAAGGTGGATGAGAAATATGGCCCTA
>CALGPD010000031.1 GCA_937960625.1 uncultured Spirochaetia bacterium
CCCCTAAGATTACATCCGCCTAAACCAAGACCGGCATTATTAGACCATTTACGGCCGTATTCGGAATAAAATATTACGCTGTTTGAACCCACAGCTATGAATAAACCCCGGGTTTTAACTTCAGGGTGTTTATCGTCTGAATAAAGTGAAAACAGGTTTGAACATCGAATTGAAAATGTAGCAAGTATGAATAAATAAAAAATTAATATAGCCTTTTTCATAATTCACTCCCGGATATAATTACGTTTATACTTTTATAAACCTGCAAAATTATTAAAAAAAATAATAAAAAGAATAGTTTTAATCAAATATAATGCTTAACATAAATTTTTTATAAAGCAACATATTCTATGAATAACAATACAAACCGGGATTGCTTTTCTTCTTCTTAGAATAGGATTATGTTGTGCTATTTCAAATAGTTACTCCTAAGGTGAAGGATACGCAGCATCAATATTGGAATAATGTATATCAGTAATATTAGTAGCTCCTGTCAAAGAGATAGGCCCTTTCCAATTTTTACAATCATAAGAATAATAAATATCTCCATTCTGATCACCTACTAAATAAATACCATTTCCATAAGCTACAGAATTTGCAACATTACATGTCAAAGCTACTATTGTCCATGAAACTCCGTCTGCTGAATAAAAAACATTGTTATTATCATCACCTATAAGATAAAATTTATCGCCACAAGTAATTTTAAGTGTAGTATCACTTCCTCCGGTTGAATAAGGCCCTGTCCAGCTTATACCGTTTTTAGAAATGAAAACATTATTTTGACCATCAACCACTACAAACTTATCATCTCCGTAAGTTACTCCAGTCATGGTATTTGATCCTATTACATAAGGCCCTGACCATAATTTGCCATTGTATGAATAATATACTTTGCCTCCATTCCCAACTGCAACAAATTTACCTATAGCAAAAGTTATATTAACAATATTAACTGCCAATCCGTCTATGGTTATTGGCTCTGACCATGATTTTCCGTCAGTTGATGTATAAATTTCAGAACTGCTTTTAACAGCTACAAATTTTCCGTTTCCATAAGCAACAGCATTCAATTCTGTACTCGTTGTAATTGCAACAGGCCCATACCATTTTTTCCCGTTGTATGAATAGCAAATTGCTCCCTGACCTGAATGCCGGCCGCATGCAACGTAAATTCCGTTTCCATACGTGACACTATATAGTTCTTGATTTAATCCCGGGCTGACATTTCCTGACCAGCTTATTCCATCTTTAGAGTAGTAAATCTGTGTTGATGCGCCGTTACCGCCAACGGCAAAAAACATGCCTTCCGTTTTAACGTCTCTAAGCTCTTTTTCAGAATAAAGTGAAAATAAATTTGCGCACCGCAAAATTCCAAAAGCAACGGATAATAAAATAAAAAATAATCTTCTTGTTCATTTTTACACTCCCAATTCTTTTCCGGCATTTTTTATTATAAATTAAAAAACATTAATGAGAAAAATTATCTTAGGGGCAAGACGCATCTTACCAGTTTAATGTATTGTTTCTTCTACATACCAAACCCGAACGTTGCCAATACTGTCCAATGCCTAATTGTGTAGTTTTCCGGCGCTGATACGGTTCCTAGTTCACGGTACGCGTTTAAAATACTCATTCTAAAATCCACACCTACGAACATTTTAAATCTATCAAAAACGAAAAAGTAACCAGTTGAAAATATACCGCCAAAATCAACGCGTTTATACATTTCATATACATCAACTTCGTTCTCAGGTTTTGTATAAATTACTTCAGCTCCAACTGGAATGCCGCCGTAAACACCTAATCCTAGATAAAAACGTGAAAATTTAAGCCCGAACATGGCATTAACTGAAACAAAACTAACATGTGTTGTTCCCTGAATAGCATCTGTGTTTTGACTTCCGCCAACGTTAACGTATTCCAAATCAAGTATAAAACCTATTGTCTTTTTAAAATAAAACCACCTCGCGCCGAATGTATACGATATTTTAAGCCCCATACTTAAATTATCGGAAATATCTGTATCAGCAGTCTGCAGCATTGAAGAAACACCAACACTCATTTTTACTCCAAAAAACGTGAATAAAGAATCTTGTTTTACTGCTTCCTTTCTATTTTTGGCATTTGTTTCACCTTTTTTATCTTTAACAATACGGGTAACTGTTGATATGATTAATTTTTTGTTCGGATCATTTGTTTTAGGTGAAGGTAAATAGAAATTAAGCCCTGCTCCGACCGTGGGTTTTAATTTAACCTGATTATATACAACGCCAGTCTCTACCAATAAAGAAACACTTGATGCCATAAAAAATTCAGCTCCGGCAAAAACCGTGCTTATAAACCGGTTTTCACCGTCCTTTGTGAGGGCAAATGAATAGCCGAGGCCTATACCAATATACGGCCTTATGGAAGGGTTTGAAAACGTTGATTTATCAAAAAAGTTGAAAGTAAACGTTAAAATTACGGGCAGGTCATGATATTCGTTATCAGAATCATAGGAATACCCAATCCTTGCGCCGATATGAATATTTTTATATAATCTCCCCTGTGCAGCAAACCACCCGAAGGCGCCGTTTAACCCTAAAAATCCAATATTCACGTCACCGATAAAATCCATCTTTGCGCCTGTAAAATCTGCTTTATAGATAACCGCGTTGTCGAATCTAACACCGCGTAAATCCGCGAGGATAAATTTTGCAAACGATAGATCAGAATAAGTTAAATTCGCGCCTTTTAAGTTGGCTCTGGTAAAATTCGTTCTTCGTAAATTAGAATCTTTTAAACTTGAATTTTGAAGATTTGTTTTTGTAAAATTAACTTTTGAAACATCCATATGTGTAAACCTGATGTTTCTTAAATTTCTGCTTGAAAGGTCAGAGCCTTTTAATTGTTTTTTAGTCAGCTTTCCTCGTTTTGTAATGCTAACAATACGGGGATTATTTCTTAATTTTCCCATGGGCTGTTTTAATATTGTTGAAATATTCAACGCAATGGTATCTATTAAGTTGAAAATACGCCTGTCAGCATAACCCGTTGCATCTGCCAAAACAATAACGGATTTCGTTCTTAAATTAATAACAAAAAACTCGACAACGAAAAGCCCGTTTTTAACCATGAGCCAGCCTCGCACAACGAGTTCAAAACCCTGTTCAAGTAATTTATCTTCACCGGGATATTCTTTTTTATAAGTAACCTTATGTTTTTTTCTTAATACAGCGCGTAAACTCTTTGGAATACTGACTCCAAAAAAAACGTGTTTCCCCGCGCTCTTATGAATTGAAAAGCTTGGAATAAATATTCTATATTTTTTCTGTATTTCGATTTTATCTTTTTTAATTCGCGGCTTTTTTGATGCAGAAAACGCGGTGACGCTTAAACAGAACAAACACAATATTAAAACTAAAATATAAATTTTTCTCATTACAATCCCCATACCTATATATCGCAAAAAATAAATATTTTCATATTTTACTTTTTCCATAGAATATAAATAGTATATTGAATAGAATTTAAAATTTCAAGAGCTTCATTAATATTTCGCTGTGTATATAAACAAGTTTAGAATAAAGTTGATTTATAATAAAAAAGACATGTATTTACGACGAAAAACAGTGTTACAAAATTATTAAATTTCAGATCATATTACATAAAAAATTAAATATACTAATTATAACTATACATAAACCGGTTTTTACCGGCTTATGTATAAAATAATATATTGATATTTATCCGTTTCTTCTGCGGTAGTAATAGCCCCGGTATCTTCCGCCGCGATAACGATTTCTTCTCATTCGTCTCATTCTTTGTATCTGAATTTTTTTGCGGATCATTCTGTTGCGTTTTACTTCTTCACCGCGCAAAATATATTCGGTTATAAATTTTTCAGAAGATACTTTCCATCTTCCTTTGATTTTTTTAACAAGATAAGCCCTTAGAATTACTTTTGTTTTCACGATGCCTGAACCGAACCTGGACATATCTCTATATTTCATAACCCATAGACAGTCAACAAGAGAATATTTTCGTCCCTTATATGTTTTATTATATTGGCCTACAAATCTATACTCGTGAAGCCTTGCGCTTAATTTTTTTAATCTTGCGGGAACGCGGTATTGATTCATTCGTAAGTAATTATACAATTTTGTAAACCGTTTTTTCATTGTTCCCGTTGTTATTTTAAGCGCACTCTTATATGACTGAGTTTTATAGATGTTATAAATTTTTGCAACCAGTTTTGCGGGAACAGAGCTTTCCTGTATTTTGATTTCGGCAGAACGTGAGAAAATCCCTGTTGAAATAGCCAGACAGAATAAAATAAAAGTTAATTTTTTCATAATTTTTACCCAATAAATAATCTTTTTAACTTGGTCGGCAAAATTTTAAGTTAACATAATGCTTTTTTCCGCATATATAAAAAAAATTAATAATCAAACTTATATAGCAGATTATCAATTTCAACAACTTAATTTTATTATAGAACAAATTTCTTAATTTGTTATATAATAAATACGGCATAAATATTCAAATCAGTGTTTAATTTTATAATTATTGAGTTTACATTAGCCTAAAATATTAATTACAAATGAATAACACTATACTATAAGTAATGTTTTTATTAAATTTGACACACAATAATTTTGGAGTTTAATATAAATTATGCACAGGCTACTTGATTTTTTTATAATAATCACACAGAGTTTTACTAATTTTTTTATAAATGTTAAAAATTTCTTTATTAAAGTTAAAAAGACAATCACCTTAAAACGCATTGAACAATTCGTTATACTTATTCTGTTTTTTATTTTTGTTGGCGCAGGGCTAATTGTTGCCATTATGTCATATGAGTTTAATAACCTAAAAGACATACGTTCGCTTGATGATTATTCCGTTTATGAATTACCCACTGAAGTATATGACAGAAACGGAAAGAAAATAACTGAATTTTTTCTATACAAAAGAACGATAGTACCATACAACGAATTTCCCAAACATCTAATTAAAGCGTTAATATCAACAGAAGACAAAAACTTTTATGAGCATAACGGTATAGCCCCCTGGGGTGTTATCCGCGCTATGATTAAAAACGTTTTAGCAGGAAAGATTGTTCAGGGAGGCAGTACCTTAACACAGCAATTAGCAAAAAGGCTTTTTACAAGCGGGCAAAAAACATTCTCAAGAAAATTTGCCGAATTATGGTATACATTACAAATTGAAAAAAAATTCACCAAAGAAGAAATTTTAGAAAAATATTTGAACCAGATATATTTCGGGCATAATACTTACGGCGCTGAGGCGGCAAGCCAATACTATTTCGGTAAAAGTGTACGGGAAATAAGCCCGGCAGAATCTGCAATTTTAGTTTCATTGCCGTCTGCCCCTGTATATTATTCTCCAATCAGGTATCCTAGACATGCTAGGGTAAAACAAAAAATTGTTTTATCCAAAATGGTTAAAAACGGATTTATATCAAAAAAACAGGCAAGAGAATCATTTGAGCAATTCTGGGTGAACTTTGAAAGCCGGCTAATATCAAACTCGTTTAAAAGCGCATGGCAGGACAGAGTCGATTTGGCTCCATATTGGTCAGAATATATCCGTCAGCAGTTAATGAAGATATTTCAAGGTCAGGAACTATATACAGGTGGATATAAAATTTATACAACCCTGGATTTAAGGCTGCAAAAACTAGCACTAAAACTTATACAGGAACAAACAAAAAAGCAGAATATAATTTATAAACAAAAAACACATGATTGGTATGAACGCATTAAAAGAATTTACACAGGTTATTTTGATTTTATTGGGCTTGGAATGGGAATGCCTAATTTCAATTTCAAAGAAAAACAAGCTAAAACTGTATTTATAAATAAAATGAGGAATGCGATATTAAATACAACGGATTTAATGTCATATTTAACCGGAGCTGAAAAATTAAATTCATTATTGCAAAGATTCAGGGCAATGAAACGGTCGCAAGAACAGGGTTTAAAAACTCAAGGAGCTCTAGTGAGTTTAAACGTTAATAACGGACATATAATTGCAATGGTGGGAGGAACAGGATTTACGCAAAAAAACCAGCTTAACCGTGCTTATCAAACCAGACGGCAGCCCGGTAGTTCTTTTAAACCCTATGTTTATATTACAGCTCTTTTAAGCAGAAGATTCACAGCCGCGTCAACGGTCAAAGATGAGCCGATAATTTTCAAAGACCACACAGGAGCAGTATGGATACCTGAAAACGCGGGTGGGAATTATTTAGGAAAACTTAGATTACGCGATGCTTTACGTTTTTCAGTTAACATTGTATCCGTTAAACTTGTTGAGAATCTAACTCCTGAAACCATAATGAAAATGGCTACTCTTATTATGGGTATAGAAAATCCGGAACAAAGATTCAGGTATGATTTAAGTATTGGTTTAGGTACCAATGAAATTTCTCCTTTGGAAATGGCAAAAGGGTTTGCTGTTTTTGCCACATTAGGCAAACGTGTTAAACCTATTTCTATTCTGCGCATTACAGATAGAAACGGAAAAATTGTTAGAAACTTTGAAGAAGAAAGAGCCAAAGACCCTGAAAACGGAAAACAAATTATTCCTAAAGCGCCCACATTCATACTCGTTGATATGATGAAAGGGGTAATTAAGGAAGGTACCGCATCCGAGGCAGCGACTGAAGCAAAATGGTATAAATTTGCCGGAGGTAAAACCGGAACAACCCAGTTTACCAAAGATGCATGGTTTGTAGGTTTTACTCCTGATATCGTAACAGCTGTATGGGTTGGCTTTGACAAGGCAAATATTTCTCTAGGAACAGAACAATACGGTGGAACAGTTTCCGCGCCTATCTGGATGAAATTCATGCACGCCGCAACGGATAAATATCCAAACAGGGATTGGCGGATGCCTCCGGGAATTGCAAGCGTAGAAGTTACAAAACGCAGTGGAAAGCTTGTACATAAAAATTCTACGGATGAAACGTTTAAAGAACTCTTTTTATTCGGAACACAACCAAAAGAATACGATATGGAATGGAAAGAGGATATAGTTAAGCAATCAGATATAAATAAAGTTGATCCTTTAGGAAATGAAAGAAAAAAAACCTTCGGAGGTTCTGGTAAAATGCCTGATGTCAATTTACCGGGCTCAGGAGGAAATTCTTCAACTGATGTTCCGTCATTAAATGACTAAGTTTGGGGTTGATAAATATAATAAGTAATTTTTTCTCTTTTGTACAACCTGCAATAATAATATTTTACTACTGTTCTATATTTCTATTTGGCGCAATGGCGGGGACTTTTATCACAACTATCATTACCAGAGATAAAGCAGGAAAAAAACTTTTTTCTTTTCCTACTTGCGATGATTGCGGTGCCGCATTAAGTATTGCAGATTTAATCCCGCTTTTTTCATATTTGTATTTACATGCACGGTGTAAAACATGCCGGAAAAGAATACCTTTTAAATATATCACAGTAGAAATTTTTGCCGGAATTTACGCTGTTATAATGTTTTACCTTTATAACTTTTCAATTGATTTTTTCAAACTCCTTTTATTCTTATGTTTTGCTTTTCCAATCTCATATATAGATACAAAAAGGTTTTATATAAGGGCCAGGCTATTATTATTAGCATGTTTTCTTTTAATTGCTTTTATTTTTGCTTTTGAATATGAAAATTTAATTAATGCTTTGCTTGGAGGCCTTATAGGATTTTTATTTTTTGGTATAGTATATTACTTCTTTAATGAAATGGTAAATAAAGGCGAGGTTTTTCTCGTTGTATTATTAGGATTGTTTTCCGGTCTTCAGGGGATTTTCTGGTCAATTCTTTTAGCGTCAGCATTAGGTATTCTATATTCTTTGGTTTGGATAATTATAAAACACCATACTGCAGAAATGAGGATACCTTTTTCTCCTTTCTTATGCACAGGTACTTTTTTATACCTTATTTTCGGAAACTTTATTAATAAGATTCTTCCGACTAATTTTCTATAAAAAATGGAAAAAAATTCATATTTAACATCTTATGAATCCGATTATTATAAAAATAAGTTTTTAAAAAAAGTATGAATAATATCACTGAAACTAATTATATTAAAAATATGAAGAATAGTATTCCCCCGAAATCAAGTGAAGAAAAAGACGAGCATATATTAAAAAGTATTTCCGACTATTCAAAAAAAGACTATGAAAAAATTGTTTCCAGGGAAAAAACAAAAAAAATTCTTAAACGGGCTTTTTTTATTTTTATACTTTTCTTAGTCGTTGCTGTCAGTTTTATCATCTCATACCTGTATTACACAAACAAATCCAAAGAAAAATTCATAGCAAGCATTAATTATAAAATAACAGACCTTCAAAGAGAAATTAACCGGATTAAACAGGAAGAAGAAGAGCAAATACGCAGAGTGGAAAATTATCAGCTTATATTAAAAAAACGTTTAAGAAATATAAGTGATAAAAATTTATCTAAGCAAGTGAATGAAAATTATTTTAATATAAAATCTAAATTGAAGAACGTAAAAGCCTATAACATCATAAAAGGTAATCCAAGGTTTAAGGAAATTGCATTAACTTTTGACCTTGCCTCCGGGCAGGACTGTGAATTCCTATATAATTTAATTAAAAAAACCGGAATTAAAATTACCATATTTATTTCAAATGAAAATGCAAGTTATAAAACAGGTTCTTTATTCCGCCGTAGAAATATTTACTGGATTAGAAAGTTTGTCAGGTTAAACGGTCAGGTAGAATTCGGCAATCATACATGGAGCCATTTCAACCTTGTCAGGTCATTAAAAGTTAACTCTTTAAAACGCCGTTTACGTAGAACGAATATTTCCGATGAACCCATTAACTTAGAAAAATTCCATAAGGAAATGATGCAGGTTGAAGATAGATTCTACAATTTAACAGGACAAAAACTTACTAAAATCTGGCGGGCGCCTTATGGAGCAATAAACAATACTATTTTAAAAATGGCTGCACGTTTTGGTTACGAAAAGCATATCTTTTGGTCGAATAACGGAAGAAAATCTTTAGATGTTCCAGATTATATTTCTAAACGCCTAGTAAGAAAAAACGGACAACTTGTAAACAACCCTCTATATATGACCGGACAGCAAGCATTAAAAATGCTTATCGATTATGAAAAAGAAACAAGAAGAGGTATGAACGGTTCAATTATTTTAATGCATCTCGGAACTAACCGTAAAATAGATAAATTGATCTATATTCTACCCAAGTTTGTTGAAAAGATGAAACAAAAGGGATACAGCTTCGTTACAGTATCCGAAATAATAAACAATAAACAAGATTAATTTTAAGGAGCGCTTATCTTTTTAAAAGATATGGCTTTTCCTTCTCCTGAAATATTGGTTTTAACTTTTAATATTTTAGAATCCAATAACAATATTTGCATAACCATTTGTTTTTTCTCGCTCATTATTAAATAATTCAAAGTAAGTTTATTTTCTTCAAAAATATAGTTTCCACTAATAGATGTTGACTTATCCCTATAAATAAAGTTTCCATCATTTTTAATTCTTAAACTTATCGTTTCTCCGGTCGCAGAATCTTTATATTCCCATTTTCCGAATAAATTGCATTTACTGCACGCTATAATTAAGAGTATCATGGTTAACGTAATAAGAATCAATACGGTTTTTTTCATTTTTTCCTCCGGTATAATTTCCCTATCTTAAAAATAAATAAAAAATACCCCGCTGAAAAGCGGGGTATGTTGCATTTATTTTACTTTGCTATTTTTCTATTACAAAAAAACGTATTCTACCCCGCCTTTTTATCCGCATCTGAAATGTTTCTCGTTTTCTAAGCCGGCGCTGAATAATTCTTGCCTGTCGTGTTGAAGTCAATTTATAGCCTTCGATTTCCAATATTACATCACCGGACATTACACCTGAATTAACAGCTGATGAATCCTGTTTAACTTTTACAATCATAACACCATACTTAACTTTTAACCTTCGTTTCTCAGCATAAGTTAAATTCCGCACTGTCATGCCAAACAATGTGAATGTGGCTTGTTTTTTACTTCGATTTGGTGCATCCTCAAGATGACCGCCGCCATAACTTAAAGCCGAATCTCTGTTTGCCAATATTACCGTAAAACGCTTAATTTTTCCTCTACGGCGTACAACAACTCTTATTCTTTTGCCCGGCCTTGTTAAAGCAATAACCCGTTTTAGATGTGAGAAGTTTTTTATTCTTCTGTTTCTAACACTTATTATTACATCCCAGGGTTTTAATCCGGCTTTCTCAGCAGGGCTTCCTTCCATAACTTCTGCGATTTTAACACCATATCTAAGTTTCATTTTTCGTGATGTCTGGTCATCCGGATTAGCGGGGATAATCCCAAGATAACCTCTTGTAACTTTTCCGTGTTTAATAATAATGTTAATCACTTCTTTAACACGGTTAATTGGTATAGCAAAACCTATACCCATATAACCTCCGGTCCTTGTATAAATCATACGGTTAATACCGATAACCTGTCCGAAAATATTAACTAACGGGCCGCCGGAATTACCGGGATTAATAGCAGCATCTGTCTGTAAAAAATCATAGCCATATGACCTTTTTGTTTGTCTTGAAACCGCGCTTATTATTCCTTGAGTTATTGAACCTTTTAATCCAAACGGATTGCCTAAAGCAAAAACTATTTCTCCGGGCCTTACCTTATCTGAATTACCCATTGCGGCAACTCTTAACTTCGAAGTATTTCCAATAATTTTTAAAACCGCAATATCAGTTTCTTTATCAGAACCTACAACTTTAACTTTATACTCTCTATTATTAACAGTTAAAATTGATAGCCCTTTTGCGTTTCTAATAACGTGGTAGTTTGTTATAATATATCCTTTTTTACTAATAATCACACCGCTTCCGACACCTCTTACTCTTCTACGCTGGCGTCTATTGCCATAGCCACGGAAAAACCGTCTGAAAAACGGATGCATTCTCCTGCTTGCCAGTCTCGTTACTTTTATAAGTACAACAGAAGGCATGACTTTTTTAGCAATTTGCTTAAAAATATTATTCATTGCCATGATAGACCTTGGAGGATTAACCATATTTCGGGCACTAATTCTATACTGCCCGGTTAATATTATTATTAAAAACAGCATCAGAAATACTGTAATTGTTTTTATCTTTTTTAATTTATACATGAGCATAAATCTCCTTTATGTTATTTCTATTAATTTTAACACATTAGCTTAAGAAATATAGCAATATTTGAATATAAAATGTTTTTTTTGATTAATAATTATTTTCTATTTACCATTTTTTGAAGAAATTTTCTCGCATAGCGGTAGTGATAAGAATTTCTATTTGCTTTTTGAACAACGAGTAGAAAATGTTTTTTGCTCACAGAATAATTACCTTTTAGAAACTGATCAACACCTTTATTATAGTTATGCTTAACTATGGAATTTTCCTTATTTACGCCATTATTACGTTCATATTTATCAAATAAACGTCTTGTGCGTTTTTGATTAAGTGTTTCCGTTTCTTTGGCAATAGCTTTTCGGTTAATGCTTTTAGAAACTCTTTTACTTTTTGCTGACTTATTCTCAGCAAGATTTAGGTCTGATTTTCTTTCAGGTTGGTTTTGAGGAATATCAGAAAAACCTTTTGAATTACCTCTCATTGAAATATTAGCGTCTGTCGGATTAGATTTAAATATTTCAGGAGCTGATTTATCCGTGATATTGACATCGCTTTTCATAGCCGGATTTACTACACTATTTTTACCTAATCTGTAGACTGCAAATCCAAAAAAGAATAAAAACAGTAAAGTTCCAGCCGCATACGATAATCTTGGCAGCGTGATTAAATCGATTAATTTATTTATAAAAGCAAATTTCTGCTTTGGCTGAGGTAAACTGTGTATCTTAGCAAATAAATTCTTCTCAAAATCAGCCGAAGCTTTAATTTCATATTGCATTGAAACAAAATTCTTTGTTTCAAGCATGTCATCATAAAATTTTCTTGCATCTTCATCATTCTTAATAATTTTTTCTATTTCATACTTTTTTTCTTCATCGAGTTCATTGTCTATTAACGCGTTGATTTTAATTTTTAAAGATTCATTTAAATTTTTCATATCTCTTCCCTATCGAATATAATCGTCAGTATTTGTTTTAACTTAATTCTTCCTCTTGATAAACGTGATTGAACCGTTCCTACTGAAATATCAAGTATTTTTCCAGCTTCTTTGTAGGATAAAGTTTCAAGGTCACAAAGCATTACTACTTCTCTGTATCTTGGCGGCAGTTGATTTATTCCCTTAAGAACGAGCTTTTCAGTCTCATCTCTCGCCACCTTTATTTCAGGATTATCTTTCTCACGGCTTAAAGTCGGAAATTCTTCTGTTACATCTGTTTTCCTTCTTTTTCTGTCACGAACCTCATTAAATGATAGGTTCATTGCAATCCTGTAAATAAAAGTAGAAAACTTTGCCTTTACACTATATCTATCCCTACTACGGAATACTCTTATAAAAACCTCCTGAGCTATTTCTTCGCTTCTTTCTACATCTCTGGTATATTTAAAAATATATCCAATGATGCGGTCCTTATAACGTTTAACAAGTTCTTCAAAAGCATAGTCATCACCGTCACAAAAAGCTGTCATTAAATATTCATCGCTTTGTTCTTTTAACGACCCTGCTTTTCTTTGTTCTTCTATTTTATCTAACACGTGCCAACCTTTTTTGTTTCAATTAAAATTTATAATTCAAATTTAATTAACTTTTTTTTAATTAAAAACGAATTTCTTATTTAAAAAATATAATTCTTATTTTTATTGATATTATTATAATATATCTATATAATCTATAAAATAAAAATTTCTTAAGGTATAGAATTGATTTCAAAAGTAATATTATTGAGTTATACACCAAATCCTGAAAAAATTTGTGATTCTGCGGCAAGGTTGTCTCAAATCGACAAAACAGGGGTGGAAATTTATAAAAGTGAATATAACAAGTCGGTTTTACCCGTTGTCATGAAACTCGGGCATCGCAGCGTTGCGGAACATGCTTATTTCAATTTCGTGTTCGAAAATGTTAGTGTATTTGTAGAACATTTTATGATAGAATTCAGGCTCGGCGCATATACTGTCAAATCAAGGCGGTATGTTGATTTTAGAAAAGCAGGTTTTATAATTCCGGATTTTCTTAATATGCCTGACTTTTCTCATTTGAAAAATAAATTTATTAAAAATGCTGAGTTTTTATTTAATACATATTCAGAATTGCTGGAACTGGATATCCCGGCTGAAGACGCAAGATTTATTTTGCCATATTGCTTTAAGTCAAACTTTTTTTTATCCATGAATGCAAGAGAACTTATTCACGCTGTTTATTCAATGATAAAAGGAAAAGGAAGTAAATACCCTGAAATTAAAACTCTTGGTGAATCTATGCTTTCACAGCTCGAAAAAGCAGCACCGGGAATTTTTAATGAAATCTCAAACCTGATTACCGGCAAAGAAGACAAATGGGAAAAAATTAAAGAAATTATTCCCTTTGATGAAAATTCAAATTCCGAAGAGAAAGTACAGCTTATCTTTTCTCAGGAAAATGCGCATGAAATAATTATAGAATCAATATGCAAAGTTTTAAATTCGGACTATAAAAGTTTAAGTGAAAAAGACAAATCTAAAATAATCGATATTATTATAGAAGATAGGCGTTCACGAGAGTTGGAAACCGCTAATTTTACTTTCAGTTTCAATAATGTCAGTTATCCTTTTTTAACTCATTTCATCCGGCACAGAATTCATTCACCAATTATTCCTCCTTTTGAATATACCGGATATGAAAACGTTGTTATTCCACATACAATTAAAAAAAATGAACAAACTTTAAAACTATATAATCAGGCTGTAAAACAGAATATTAATTTCAACCGAACTTTAATAGAAGCCAAAATACCTTCAAATTATTTTGTCTATTCCCGTATTGCAGGAAATGTTTTAAACGTTGTAAGTACAATGAATTCAAGGGAACTATATCATTTTCTCGCTTTAAGAACATGCGAACGCGCGCAATGGGAAATTAGGGAATATTCAGAAATTTTATTAAAACAGCTAAAAAAAGAAAATCCGGTATTATTTAAAAAAGCAGGACCGGGATGCGTTTTATATGGAAAATGTCCGGAGGGAAAAATGACTTGCGGCAAAATGAAAGAAAAGCAGGAGTATTATAGCAAATTATGAGGATAATCACAGTTTTATTTTCTCTTATAATTATTCTTAACGCCTGCTTGTATACACTTTCTAAATCAGATATTGAAAGCCCTCAGGACACGATTAAAACACTACAATGGACTTTGAATAAAATTTCAAACAATGATTTTATCCTCTATTTTGAAGAACTGTTTACAGGGCAGGGAAAAAAAATTCCGGAAAAAATAAAAAAACTATCTAAAAGCAAAGAAACAGAAGATAAAAATAATTGGAAAAACCTGAAAAGCATTTTTTCCGAGGTAATTATCAAAATTGATAAAATCTCAATAAAAAAAGGCATGGCTAAATTAATTTGCAGGTATTTTTTTCCCCAGAATTATTATATCCAAAAAGTAGAAATTGAAATGCTTAAAACCTCAGACGGATGGCAAATAACTAGTATCTCTCCGTTAAAACAGAAAATGATCCCTGAAAAAATTATCAAGAAAAATAATCAAAATAAACAGCCTAATAATGTAAAAATTAAAAACAAAATTCCTAAAAAATGATAATTCATTCCATTTGTATAAACTATCTTTTTTTCAGTTTTGATTAAAATGTTTAGATTTTTGCCGACAAAATTAGCATGTATATACTAGGAATAACGGGATTATATTGTTCAGGAAAATCAATTGCGGGTAAATTTTTCATAAAAAACGGTTTTTATGAAATCGATGTAGATAAACTCGGCCATCAGGCATTATCCATATGTAAACCGGAAATTATTCATATATTTGGTAAAAATATTGTGGATGACAACGGAGAAAT
>CALGPD010000032.1 GCA_937960625.1 uncultured Spirochaetia bacterium
AAATAAATCCGAAAAATCCTATGTTTGATGAAGTTGAAAAACCGGATTTAGTATTTTTTCAGTTGCACGTATTATTAAATGATAAAAACATTGATTTTAAACAACAAGAAGGAGAAGATAGAAACATATTGTCTGTTGCACCTTCTAAACATTCACTTCTCCACTAAATAAGCTTCACTTTTAGTTGATTCAAGGCGCAAACTCACAATTTCTTTGTATTCATCTGATGAAAAACATTCCTGATATTTTTCTTTGGACGGAAATTTTAAAATAAGAATCTTTTCAGGATTTTCTCCGCCTTTTAAATTTTCTACTTTGGTTGAATTAATAACGTATTCGCCGCCGAACTTTTCAATAATTGGGCGGGCAAGTTCTGTGTATTTATTATACTTGTCAGAATTATTAATTTCTGTAATCTTAGCAACGAGATAAACTTCCATAACAATCTCCTAACGCAAAATTCGATTAAAATCTCAAAAAAAATTTTATTAAAAATATATTATTTTTATAAATCAACGGGATTGCTTCGTCATATCCGTTCCTCATAGCTGACATTGG
This sequence comes from uncultured Spirochaetia bacterium, assembly GCA_937960625.1. Taxonomy (GTDB): domain Bacteria; phylum Spirochaetota; class CALGPD01; order CALGPD01; family CALGPD01; genus CALGPD01. The sequence continues at coordinate 559 of CALGPD010000032.1, forward strand.
CTTGCTCTGATTACAGGCAGAACTAAAAAAAACCACTTAGGTTCAGTCACCCGCGAACGCTGTGAAACAATCCAACTTGGTTCTGCTGTTCAACTAGACTGTTTTGTCCCTTTCGTATCTCATGATTAAATAAAAATTTTTGAAATTTGCTGCAACTTTTTTAAATCAAAATTCTCGTTCTTATATGATTTTAAGAAACATGTTCGCTGTATATAAAATGTATATCAAAAATAAAACCGCGCCTTCCAGCCTTATTAATTTCTTTTTGCTTATTAAAAACGGTAAAAGTAGAATAGTAATTCCAAGCATTACCCAGTTATCAAAACGCATTACTCTGGAGTTTACATCCAATGGCCCTAAAATAGAAGTTAAACCTATTACAAAGCATAAGTTAAAAATGTTCGAGCCCATAATATTTCCTATTGAAATGCCGCTTTCTCCTTTAACAGCCGCCACCAAACTTGTAAATAGTTCCGGCAACGAAGTTCCAAGAGCAATCATAGTTATACTTATAACCATTTCACTCACACCGATTTTTCTTGCAAGAAAAGTCCCTGAGTGAACCAATAACTGCGCTCCGCCTACCAGCAAACCGAGGCCGAAAAGTGATAACAATACAGCCGTGCCTGTTTTCATATGTTGTTCTTCCGGTATATCTTCCATAGTCTGGGACGCAGAATTTTTTTCTTTATTTGCTGACCTAATTACAAAATACATATATATCAAAAATATCAATACGATAGCTATTCCTTCAATACGGCTAAATACACCGTTTAACGTAGCAAGAGCAAATAATAGTGTTATTCCAATTAATATGGGCATATCACGTTTATTTAATGTGCTGTCCGACGCAATAGGCCTTATCATAGCACTAAGCCCTAACACTAAAGCAATATTAATAATGTTTGAACCCACAACATTACCAATTGAAATATCACTTGAATTCTGGATGGCAGGATTTAATATACCTCTAAGCCTTGCGAAAAAAGAAATTACAAACTCAGGCATTGACGTTCCTAATGCAACGACTGTCAGGCCGATTACCATTCTGGAAATATTTAATTTCTCCGCGATACTTACAGCGCCTTTAACGAGAAAATTTGCTCCGAAATATAATAATACAAAACTACACAAGAAGAATAATATGTTTAGGTAAATCAAAGTTAACCCTGCCTTTAAAAGTGAATAAGCTAAATTTATTTATAATGCATGATATGTCAATATAATGTTAAAAGATAATTTAAAATGAAATAAAAAATAATAAATGAATAATAAGAATTTTAGTTTGATACAAAACATCCTGATTCATATAAATCCAGCCAAACATTACACTCTTTCATATCAAAGCTGTTGTTAACTTTTTCAGCAACTTGAGCACAAATAGTATCTTTATTCTTAACTAAAGACTCATTTTTATTCATAATCATTTCTATTTCTGTCTCTGCTTTCATACATCCACGGCCAGTAATTGTAAAAATTCTAATGCTGATTTCTTCAGGGGCTACCTCATTACCAGACAAATTTGTTAGAACATTACCTATTATATCAGGCAAACCGTCAACAGCTTTAAGCGCTTTTTTAATCTGGTATCGCACATATACATTTACTCTTATCATAATAATACCTCATGAAATAAATAGTTAAATATACGATAAAAATATTTCATCCTAATGTCAATATAATTGTGTCGTACAAAAAAAACGGCTATAATTTATAGCCGTTTGATTTATATTAAGCTTTTGCTTTTTTTGTTTTTTTCTTGCGGCTTTTTTCACGTTGAGCCATAAACTTGTCCCAGATAACGAGTACAGGGCTTGCAACAAAGATAGATGAGTAAGTACCTACAAAAACACCAACTAACAATAACAGGTAAAAATTAAACAGTGCGTCACCGCCCCATAAAATTAATACAAAAACAACTATAAACGTTGTTATGGATGTTATTAATGTACGTGATAATGATTCCCAAATACTGCGGTTTACAATCATTATGTACTCATCTTTGTTTGTTGATATTTTCTCGGTATTTTCCCTAATACGGTCAAATACAACTATGGTATCGTTTATTGAATAACCTAATATGGTTAAAATTGCAGCAATAATTGTAATATCCATTTCAATATTAAAAATACTTACAAAACCCACCATAATTATGGTGTCGTGTAATAATGCCATTACAGAAGCAAGGCCGAATTTAAATTGAAATCGAATAGCAACGTATATTAAAATAATAAACGAAACAAGTATTATTACTTCAATACTTACAGTTATAAAATATGAACCGATTTTAGGCCCAATAAACTGACGCCCTTCAATTCTGATTTTCAACTCGTTTACTTTTAATAGACGTTCAAATAGAAAACTTCTAAAACGTGTATAAGATGAAGCTTTCTCGGTGTTCTTAGGAATAAATATTTGAATTTTATACCCTTTACCCGATTTCAGGTTATAAGCTTTCCCGTTAAAATAACGTGATTTAAAAACTTTTCCTGAGTCCTGAATTACATCAGAAGGGACAACGAGTCTCTTTTCATCAAAAGTGTTTTCGGCACTAGCAGCAGTTGATTGATTTGTTCTTGCAGCTTCATTCTTATTTTGTTTTTCCTGTTCGGATTGTGCAAGTATTTTCATCAAACCGTTCATGTTAATTGCGTTTTTTTCAACCCATAAAATTATTGAATTTTCTTTATCATTAAATGTTAAATCAGCAGAAATATTGTCAAATTTCTTATACATCTCATGAAGGAAAACATCAGAGATTTTAACACTTTTCCCTTTTATTTTTACGTTGTGTTCTTTTAAAGTAACATAAAAACTGTTACGTTTAGCCGCACCAATTGTCCGGCTCGTTGTTACCTCACCTGAAGCTTTTGTTTTATTAATAACCTGTTTAATCTTTGCCGCAGTCATATTCATATTTTTTGGAAAATACATGTTAAATGCAGTTCCTCCGGCAAAATCAATACCGAGTTTAAATCCGCCCTTAAATATAACAGAGCCGATTGAAAAAAGAATTAGTATTAATGAAAATACTAAGGTTATTTTTGATATTCTTACAAAATCTAATTTACTTTTCATAATTAAGACCTACCCGGATACTTTTTAAATATAGGAAATATGGAAATTCTCTTTATTTTCAACCAAGATACTAACATCATCATTATCGTTTTAGTAAAGAACAGAGCAGTAAAAATACTCGCTGCTATTCCCACGAAAAGTGTCCAACCAAAACCTCTAATCGGCCCTGTTCCCACCTGTGATATAACTAATGCCGCCATGATTGTTGTGACACTGGCATCGAGAATAGTTTTAAAAGCCTTACCGTATCCAGCTTCAATGGATGCCTCAACTCCATGGCCTGCCCTTATTTCTTCTTTAATACGCTCATTTATAATTACATTCGCGTCAACAGACATACCGATTGTTAATATAAAACCTGCAATACCGGGCAACGTTAATGTTAATCCAAGGCCGGCTAAAATCGCGGTCAATAGTAAAAGGTTTAGTACGACAGCAAGATCTGCAATAAAGCCTGAAACACGGTAATATAAAATCATAAAAACTATTACAGCAATTACCGCAATAATCATTGCTTGAATACCGGTTTCAATTTGTTCTTTACCCAAACTTGGGCCGACAACGCGTAATTGTTCTATTTTTAAAGGAACTTTTAAAGCACCGGCTTTTAAAATACCTGCTAAGAAGGAAGCCTCTGCCGCGCTAAAATTACCAGAAATCTGGCCTCTTCCGGAAGGTATCTCTTCACGTATATAAGGCGCGCTTTTCATTTTACCGTCTAATAATATTGCTAAAAGTTTTCCTTTGTTTGTTCTCGTTACCTTTGCAAACTGTTCAGCGCCGGTGGCATTCATTTCAAAATCTACAACGGGATTATTTGAAATACCTCTTGACTGATAATTCACTCTTGCGTCTTTAATTAAATTACCTTCTAAAAGTATTTTGCGTTTTAAAACCACAGCACCTATTGTTTTCGGAAGACCGAACTGGTCTCTTTTCTGAACATCGTAGATATTTGAACCTGTTGGAATCGTAATAACTTTGGGTTTATTTCCATAAACACTTCTAAGAGAAATTGAATAAGTTTCGCTTGGATTTTGTGCCGCTTTTTTAAACAAACCTTTTAGTTTACGGATAACTCCGGGGTCGGTTATATATCTGTCATCTACGTTTGCCTGTTTTCCTTTATATGTATAAGGAACCGAACGCATAAAATTTTCATCAACAAGCTGCATAGTTAAGTTACCCGTTCTTGTTAATATTTCTTCTGCGGCAGCAACATCATTTGCTCCCGGAAGCTGAATTATCAAAGTATTATTAGGGCCTTTACGGATACTTACTTCAGATACACCGAACTGGTCAACCCTGTTTTGTATAACCTGTCTTGCGCGCTCAGGCGCGTTTTTAATCTCCGCGTCAATTCTATTTGTAATAAATTGATTTTTCAACCGTTTTGCCTCTGCAACGCGCTCTTCTTCGGTTTTATCTTTCCATGCATTGTCTTTTTTCAATTGCTCCAGATACATCTGATCTCTATCGGAAAATTTCTCTCGTAATTTTTCCTTAAGTTTTTCTATATCAACGCCCAGAACAATGTGAATACCGCCCGCAAGGTCAAGGCCTAATTTAACAATCTCTTTTTTAAGTTTTTTAACTTTCTGTATTTTGCTTAATTGATTGATTTCCTTTTTAGCCTCAATCTGAATTTTTACAAACTTTTCTGCAAGCTCGGATATTTTTTCAGAATTGGCGCCTGTTCTTGTTTTTTTCAATAATTGTGAAACACGGGCTTTCGACATCTTCAAAATAAGTTCATCCGTATCATTACGGATATCAAGATATACTTTTTTATTTTGAATCACCTGAAAACTTTTATGGTCCTTGACTATTTGACGTAAATCTTCAACTTTGGAAAAAATTGAATCTCTCATTTCTTCCAATTTCCTTGGAGATATGTTCGCGAGGTCTTTTCTACTGGAAGGAGTCTTATAATACCAATAATAAGTTTCCTTTAAAGACCATAAACTAGCTGCTATAACTGCTAATATAATAATAATACGGGTAAATTTACTTTTCATTTATCCTCCAAAACTACGTAAGAGCCAACCTAAATGTGATTATTTTAAATACCGGTTAGCGTTTGAGCCGGAACGGCCTCTACCACCCCTGCCCCGTTTTTTCATACCAAAAATTAAATATAAAAATAAAATTAGCGCAGAAATAATAACAAAGTAAATTTTGGTATAATCAATTTTATGCTTTGGTGATGTCTTCTTCTTTTTATTAACAGAAGTAGTTTTCTTTTCGGTTTTACTGCGCTGATTGTTTTTTTCAGTTTGATTCTTTGTATCAGAAGTATTTTTTCTCTTATCACCGAATAATATTCTTCCTTTTGTAACTCCTGTTTTTTCTGAAGATTTTGCGTTGTTAGGTTTATCCGTTGCTTTTGCAGTATCTTGATTTTTTTTCTGATTATCATTAACGGACTTTTTATTATCAGGGCTTTCTTTTTTGGAATTCCCCTTATCAATTACAAAACCGCCTCTAACAATACCGCTTTTTTCTCCTGAATATAAAAGATTACAAAAAGAAATAAATACAAATGCAATAAAAAAAGTTATAATATGTCTAACTTTTTTTTCGTAAATGCTCATTTTATTTTGACATCACCTGTTGAACTGAATTTTTCATAATTTCAATTTTAACATCATTTCCGATTTTAGCGATTACAACATCGTCTTTTACATCGGATATTATTGCTACTAAACCGCCCATTGTTACGATTTTATCGCCTTTGGTCATTGCTGCAATTTGTTTTTGTCTTAATTTCTCTTTTTTCTGCTGTGGCCTTATTAGTAAGAAGTAAAAAATAACAAATACCAATACCATAAAACCTATAGAAACCAGACCGGGCATACCGCCTTTTTTGGCTGCTAATATTAATCCGCTTGTCATTAACATATTTTTCCTCTTTAATTATATAAACTATTTTTAATTACAATAATGTAAAATCAAATGCAAAAGTAATTGAAATTCCAATTACTGTCAAGTAACAGAATTAATAATTTAACTAATAATAACGTATATTGCAAAGAGAAATATTGTTTGATAAAAACTTTTTATACTAAATTTAATATTCGTACAATTTTAGGTATTTTTATTAAGCAAGATAATAAAGAATTTTAGGTTGTTAAATATTGGGTATAATTTACGTTTCCGTTATTACAGAAAAAAAACATCTGGATGTTATTAACAGTTATTTTATTACTAAATGTCTAAATTCGGCAGTAATTACAAACCATAAAAGAGCATCGCAGAATACTTACCTTGAACATAATTTCAACAACATTCAAATTCCCAAAGGTTTTATTCAAATCTATTCTTGCTTCCCAGATGATAAAAAACTAAAACAAAAAATTAAAAAGTTTATCACCCAATTAAATATAAATACTCAAATTAGTTTTAATAAAATACCTGAAGGAAATAATAGTTGGGTTGATTTTTTTCCCGGCATAATAATTCAAGATAAGTTAAATATCCTGCCGCCATGGCTGATTAATGACAAAAATTTAAAATATGCTATACAAATTAATCCCGGAGCTAATTATGGCAGCGGGAATCACCCAACTTCAAGGTTGTGTTTGGAATATCTAACCGGTATTGATTTAAAAGGAAAAAACGTTGCCGATATCGGTTCCGGCAGCGGGATTCTTGGAATATGCAGCCTAAAACTGGGAGCGGCATGCGCTCTTATGCTTGAATATGATAAAAAAACTGTGAAAAACTGCAAAAGTAACGTTAGGTTAAACAATTTCCACAATAAAGTTAAAATACGAAAATTTGATGTGGAAAAAAAACCCGTAAGAAACATTAATAAATACGATATTATTATTTGTAATATATGGCCTCATGTTAATGAAAAATTTGCTTTATTAAATAGAAAAAAAATAAAAAAAAGTGCACAAATTTTATTTACAGGTGTTTATCAAAAAGATCATAATGTTTTTAAAGATTTTCTTGAAAAAAACAGTTTTCACATATACGATGTAAAAACTATGCAAAATTGGAATCTCTATATTACTGTTAAAAAATCTTGTATCGGGGAAAAAAATGATTAAAACAAGTTTTAAAACCATGATAATTATTATGGTAAGTTTAATTTTATTACAATGTAAAGATTCAAAAACCGGAAACAAAAAAGAGACAAAACAAATCAAAGCATTAATAATACAGGTAAAAGGCAAAGTTTTGATTTCAAATAAATTAAAAGCTCCATTGAAAGATTGGAAACCGGTAAAATCAAAACAGGTTATAGGAAAAGGGACTTATCTAAGAACAAGGCCAAAATCATCCTGCGATTTGCTTTTACAAAATGGAAGCAAAATCAAAATAATAGAAAAATCCGTAATATATATTGAAAACATGATGGCGAAGGATAAAGATCATAAATCAAAATTAAGGCTCTATGCCGGCACTGTTTTATCAAAGCCCACCAAACTTTCCGGCAATTCTGAATATACCATAACCACTCCAACAGCTGTTGCAGGAGTGCGTGGAACGGAATTCATTGTTACATTTGACCAACAGAAAACAAGTATTGCTGTTAATGAGGGAAAAGTATGGGTAAAAAGAAATATATCTATTGATGCAAAAACACAGAAAACAGAACACGGAAAGCATTTAAAAAACACAGCATTAAAAGAAGTAAATTTAAATGCTGGAGAAGCTTCTGATATACACGTTAATGATCATAATAAAATCAAAAAAGCAATTGAAAAGGCAAAAAAAGGTGAAAAAGTAAATATTGAGCATATAAAGCAAACAACGGTAATAAAACCAAGGCAGACAAATAATGATGAGAAAAAGAAATTCGTGATTTTTGAAGATATACGTAAAATGCCAGCAGTAGAAAAAGAACACCATGGCGTCCTTTTAATATTAGCCGGGGCGGGAACCAAAATTTTTATCAATGAAAAATATGAAGGTAGCGAGATGCTGATGCGGATTGCAAAAACCGGTATTTATGATATAAAAATAACCAGAAACGGAAAAACAATAAAACAAGTTAAGGCTGAAGTTAAAAGTAAACAAAAAACCGAAATAAAATTATCAGACCCTGTTTTCTTTGAACCAGAATCGCCGGAAGAAAAAAGAATCCTAAACAAAGCAAGACAGGAAATTTTTAAAAATGATAAGCCGAATACAAATGTGGATTTAGATTCAAGGAAAAAGCCTTTTCAAAATGACAAGCCCAAACAAAATTTCAATTTTGAAAATAAAAATATTAAAAAACAAGCACAGAGCGCACTTGAAAAGCGTAGCAGAAACCTAAAAGATACCGACACCGTTGAGGAACAAAGGCGGGCTGTCAGGAAACCGGAAAATTCCACCTATGGTTCGGGGCAGAATACTATGCGCGCGCTTGAAAAAAGAGGAAAAAGAATTAAAAAGAAAAGGGGCAGTATTTTCCGTTAAAATTATAACTTTTTAGAGTTTATCTTTTACTTAAAAATATTTAGATTTAAAATGAATCTGAGTTTAAAAAACCAACAGATTAATATAAGATGTAGAAGAGAGCACAATGGAAAAAGTAAAAGTTGAAGTTAATCTAAAAACGAATGTAATGGACCCTCAAGGGCTGGCTGTTTCAAAAGCTTTAAAAAATATGGGCCTTGAAAATATAAAAGACGTTAGAATCGGAAAAGTTTTTTATCTTACTTTCGATGGGGAAAAACCTGATAAAAAAACTATAGAAGAATTTTGTTCAAAACTATTAGCTAATCCCGTAATCGAAAATTTCGAAATCATTGAATAATCTCAGGGGTGTTATAATGAAAAATATCAAAATTATACTGTTAATTGGAATATTTCTTTTAACAGTGTTTTCCTGCAAACAGGGAGACATAAGCAGCGGAAAAAGAGCTTATTCAGAGCAAAATACAACAATTACTAAAAAAAGGCTTTATGAAAGAAAAGCTCTGCGTTCCCGGTTTAAAGCTTCGGGTAGATTTAAAAAAGAAAAAGCAAAACGCTTTGGCGGGGCTTCAAATATAAGTACAGCGCCTGGAGAAACGGGTAAAGACGCTTTAAAAAGATCAATTAGAAAAATATCAAAAACCGCAACTATTAAAATCAGAGTAAAAAAGTTTGATGAAGCGTATAATAAAATAATAAAAATCACTGAGAGCGTAACTTATGCTTATATTGCATCATCTTATACTTATGTCAGAGAAAATAAAGGCAAATACGGAACAATCAAAATTAGAGTTCCTACTCCTCATTTTAGGGATATTTACGTTAATATTAAATCAATCGGTAAAGTTAAATCCGACCGGATAAATACTAAGGACTTTACCAAACAATATTTTGACCTCGAAGCTCAATTAATAACGGAAAAAGGGTATAAAAACCGTCTTGAAACTATTATGAAAACCCGTGCCAGAAATTATGATGAAGTTCAGGATGCTTATCAACGTATCCGCACGGTACAAAAGCGGATTGATAGGATAAAAGGCTACCTTCGTTACATTAACAGCATAACGGATTATTCAACCATAAATATTTCTTTTTATGAAGGAAAAGAGCCTTCATCTTCCCAAAGTTTCGGAAGAGTTTTCGGCAGAATATGGAAGGGAATTAAAACGGGTTTTTACAACATGATACTCGTTTTCTCATATATCATCGAGTATTCATTAACTCTAAGTATTCTGATAGGGCTTTTTATAGTTGGATTTTTTATCTTAAAAAAATATCTAAAAAAGAAAAAGCAAGAATAATTCTATCTTTTTCTAAAACCGTTTTTATTTTTAATTGACTCTATTTTAAACTTATACGTTTCTTTTATCCAGCGGGTTAGTTTTCTTTTGCTTATTTTAATATCCCATGTTTTATAAACAAAATTATAAATATAAGCAGCGATATTTTTTACCGGATGCCCGCTTTCCAAACGGAAAACTATTTCATCCAGAATATACCCCCGGTTTTTACTAAACTCGTGATTTCCTATGTTTAAAATGTAGTACAGTTTATCAGCAGCGCTTAATTCATCACTAAAATAACTGTCATCGGCCTGAACCTGCTTTTTTTTCTTTCTGAAAATACTCATATAAAATATTTATCCATTATATACCTAATAATCAAATATTTTAAAATAAACCAAACAATATTGCAAATTTATTCCGGTGTGATATGATTAGGTATTGTGAAAAAAAATATTAGAAATTACTTTGTGATTGCATTAAGCTTATTCTTTATCTTTAACTGCTCAAGAAAAAGAAAAGTTCCGAAGGAAATTGCAAGTGTAATAATTCAAAACATAAATGCAACAAATAAGAAATATCTTAAAAAAGTTGTTCATACCCTGTGCCCAATTGCTCCAAGATATGAATATACAATAAAGGTTTATAAAAAATTATTTTCCATGAAAAGAAAAATTACTTTTGAAATTCAAGAAATGCGGCTGATTGAAAAATCAGAAACAGAAGTCACTGTTGAAGTGATTCAAAGAATGAAAGTAAAAAATCCAAAATCAAGGATTGAAAGCGAAAAAACCAGAATCGAACACGTTTTAGTAAAACACAACGGGAAATGGGGATTTTTTGCATCCAAAATAATCAGCCGGGAACATATAGATAAAAATTCTTTAGAATAAATTCCCTTACAATTCCAGCAGTTTTGATTTCCAGCCAAGATAATCACTCGAAAGTGAGTTCAAAACAACTCTATAATGCAAATGGTCCCTAAACATAATCATAAGTTTACCAACTTCTGAAAAAGAATCTGCTGACCGGCAGCGGCTACTCCAATTATACCTTTTACTGCTCCAGCGTTTTGTGCGCCAAACCTGATTATATCTGTCCCATGTTCTTGCAATCCATTTCCCGGTCATATTTTTCTCTATTTCAGCAAGCAATCGGCCGAACTCTGAAGGCGTTGTTGCACGCATTACTTTAGATTTCCATTTATTCTTGTAATAATACCAATTATAAGTCATATATGAACTTTTAATCCCAAAACCAAGCTTGATTAAACACTGTCGTAAAACATTGTGTTTTTCGTTAGTATTCGTTGTTTCCGTTCTTCTCGTAATATTTTGCCCGGTCAACCTTGAACGCATTTCACGCCCGGAATTCCAACGTGGAAGTATTGATCTGTAATACCGGTTATTAAGTTCCCGTCTTGTGCGCCCGCCGTAAATATACAATGTCTTGCTTCGGTCTGATTTAATATATAACTCGCCGCCCTCATTAACGTAATATTTGGTTCTATAAGCAGTATGCCAGATATTTCTCCAGATATTTTCAGGGGCACGAATTCCAGTACTTGTTTTATATCCTAATTGCAATCTGGCAAGGCCACGGATAAAAAATGAAATGTACTGATGAACATAAAGCCCTGTTCCTGTCCATTCTCCGCCTGAAACACGTACTTTTTCTCTAGGAACATTGTGAATTAAATTAATGTATGTCTTGCCCTCGTGTCTTTCAACAACGGCAAACTCTTTATAAACAGGATTTACTAATGGCCTGAATGTGTGTTTTACATTAGCTCCCTGTCTATAGCTAACGTATTTAATGGCTTTTCCCGTTCTCGTCGACCAGATAAACAACCTCTGCCCTCCGTTTGCCATTACCATATCATTTGGCGGTGTTAATATCACCGGAGAGTAATCCGAATTTATTGTGAGCTGTTCCTGATACCTTCTTGAAGACAGCCTGACAACAGAAACAACCTTAGTAGCGCTTGAATCCCCGTTTGAAACAAACAATTTATTACCATCTTTTAAAGAAAACCTTAAATCAGCAATTGCCGTTGCTCCGGGTATTCTTTTCGTTTTTATTATATGGAGAAAGCTTGGTATTCTATATAATTGTCGGCCTGTTCCCGTGCTGATTATTCCTATACTGCCGTCACAGCCGCCAACGGCAATTACTCCGCGCTTATAATTAACGTCAAAAGTCGGAGCAGGCAACAAACAATGATTTGCAGGCACTCCGTATCTGGGAATAGCCGGTGTAGGTACTTTGTATACCCAAAGAGTTCTGCCTGAACTAATGTCAATTTTCTGTAAATACCGTTCTTTGATAATAGCACACCCGCCGAAGTTTCCTATTTTTTCGTTTATAAGCAAAGCGTATATATACCTGCTGTTACGGGAAAATTTCAATCTAATAGGGCAAATCCTCGTTGCCCTTCCTCTAAAATAACAATACCGGTTCAATGTATATTTTGTTATGGTTTTAATAGTTCTTCCTGAATATGCATCGAGTATTTTAAATGATTTAGGTTCGCCGTAATAAAAAAACCGGCTTCTTAACGCGATGTATCTTCCGTTTGGACTGTATGTTATGTTTTGAACACGAACGTATTTATTCGTTTCGCCTTGATAAGGTTTAACCTTCCACTCTATTCTATGCGTTGCCAGATTAACTTTATAAACCCGGCCTTCATCATCTCCGCAAACAATGTACTTTCCGTCAGGCGAATAATCCATTGACTGTATTGTACCGTTGGTTACAGCAATAGCATGGGTAATCATCCATGCGTTACGCCCTTTTGGTTCAGGCCCGTATAAAAGCTTATATTTTTTACTGTAATCATACATTACCTCATACTTAAATTTGGACTGCATCCCGGAATGGTCTCTTCCGAAAGACCCACGGGCGCCGGTGAATCTGGCTGAAGTTATAAAAGTGACGAAAATGAAAAACACCACACAAAAAATAAAATATTTCTGCTTTGAAAACATAACACCCTCCACGCTAAACGGAATAATTCATGTTACAACGGATATAAATAAAATTCAATAAAAAACGAAAAGAAATTAAACATTAAATTAGAAAAACGGCGCTTTAAATAAAAACTTTGACCGGGATATAATTATTCTATATTTTTGAATAACCAAAATAAGCGGAGAAAAATATGTGTATGTATTGTTATTCACATACAAGCGAAACTCAGGATAGAAAAGGCAACGTAGAAAAACGCACGGATTATTTTTGCAAACTGCGTGAAGAAGACCCGGACGTGATGCTTGAACTTCATAATATATTCGTTGTCGCTGATTTGGAATCTAGACATCTCGTTGACAATTGTCCCGTTGCATATGTTGAAAAATGGAAAATTTGCCCTTATTTTGAAGAACGGAAGTAAACCTAATTGTTTAAAAAATTATTCACCCATTTTTCATAAATCACTTTATCAATAATTAGTTTAAGGTTTTTCTTTGCTTTTTTGCTAAAAGGTTCAATTTTTAAATACGAAATCAATATACGTTTTGCGTTCTCAAAATCCCCGGTATTGAAATATACGTTGGCTATTGCAAAATATGCCTGTTTATAATCAGGTTTTAGTTTAATACATTTGTAATATTCTCTAACCGCTCTATCATATTTTTTTCTTTTATCATAAGCCGCTGCTTTTATAAATTGGATTTCAAGGTCGTTTTGAATTTTTAAAGATAAATCAGCGTATTCAATTGCTTTTTTATGGTTTTTAATGCGGAAAAATAGTTTAGCATAATATTGCAGAGCTTTTGAATTCTTTGAATTGCAATTAACAGCAGTTTCAAAATGGCTGAAAGTATATCCTGTAATATCCCTGCGGGAATTGTAAAGATCAATACCCCTGCCCAAAACCGTGTCAGAATAAAAAAGCAGAAAGTTTTTAATAATAGCTATAAAAACAAATGGAATTAAAACGTATAAAAATACCGAAGGAAATTTAAACGTGTTCTCTTTCTTGTTTGGAAACAATGATAATACAAAAAACGAAACAAATACCGGAATACTGAATATAGAAAACTTAAATAATAAAGACAACGGATAAAAACAAATGCCGGCGAAAAGAAAAATATTTAATAAAGACTTTTGTTGGGAGTTTAATATTTTTATTATGCGCCGAAATATTAGAAAAAGGAATAGTAAAAACACCAATAACCCTAAAAACCCATAGGATAGATAAATTTGAACATAAGCGTTTTGCATATACGCCGGGTTGTTCCAGAGTTTGACGTTTTTATTTTTTATTTCAATATATTTACTCTGAGCTTTTAAAAAATCCTGCTTAATAACTCCAAAACCTTTGCCAATGGACTTGTTTTTATTTGGAATTCGTAAAGCAACGTTAATATTATGACCGTGCTTTTTTAAATTCTTGTTATAAAACTTGCCGGTAAATTCTTTATCCTGTAACGCGATACAAAGGCCGAAACCGAGAATGAAAATTATCATGACTATCCAGTATACGCTTTGCCTTCGCCGGCCTTTAATAAAATAAAAATACAAGAAAACTGAAACACAACCGGTAATAAATACTGCTATGTATTCAAGAACAGTACCGGTT
>CALGPD010000033.1 GCA_937960625.1 uncultured Spirochaetia bacterium
AAACGTTTCTTTTTTGGTTACTTTGTAAATCCCTTTAATATAGAAATCATAACCTTTTTTCAATAATTCGGATTTAGACAATTCATCATCATCCATTTTAATAGTCATCTTCCGTGCTATTGTGGAACGTATACTCCTGGGCAGGGATTTTTTAAAGTATTCATAGCTGCTGTCATCGGATTTATATTCAAAGGGGGTAATATAAATCTTCTTCTTACTGCTTTGACTAAAAACCACTCCCGGAAACAACAATAATATTATAAAAATAAGATAACGTGTTTTATTCATGTTTTATTCAATTATTTTAATATTTATTATATCATAATAGTAAATGACGGATTAGGTCAATAATAAAAAGGTAGAATCAAGTTTTTTTACGAAAATTATCAAAACGGGAGGAAAACTTTAAAATCCGCGCCGCCTGAAGGGTTATTATCAACGCTTATTCTGCCTTGATGTCAAATCAACAACCTTTTTGCAGATTACAAGGCCTAATCCGATACCCGACCTGTTTATAAACGAATTTCCGCTCAACTTTGAATAAAGATTGAAAATTTCGTCCTTCTTGTCTTCGGCTATTCCACTCCCGGAATCAATAACGTGTAATTCAATGCCGTTATCAACATCTATACTCGTTATCTTTATACTTGAACCCGCTCCGGAAAACTTAATAGCTTTGTGTATCAGGTTTGCTATCACAATATAAATCTTTTCAAAATCAAGATTTATTTCCTGCTTTGATTCAATATCTATTTCAACTTGAATATCCCGTAATATTTCAGTTATTTTTATACTCAGATTAAGGAATTCATCTACATCAATTTTTCTTTGTTTTAATATTTTATCCAGAGAAACCGCGCATATATCCTCAAGCACAATCAGGTATGTTTTGTCTTTGGCTATAAAATCCAGGGCTTTAATTACATCGCGTAGATTAAACTTGTTTGTTAATCTGTGTTCATGCTTGAACCGCGCTATTCTGTTATCGGAAGGGAATTCACGGTTGAGTTTTTTGATTATGACTTTATTTCCCTTGTCTTTATCCGACACGCGGAAAATAATGGAATTTGAACTGGCAAAAATCTGTTCTTCAATTTATAATTATCAAATTCCACTAGATAAAACCCACCTGTCAAATAGTTGAAAACTTATTTTTGTAATTATTGATTACTGTATTTATACTACTAAGGAAAATATTAATCAACCGCTTAAATTTAAAATTATAATAAAATCAGCTGTTTGGGTCCCATAATTTTCTAAGCATTCTCTTTGCCCTGTTATTTAGGCCCGCTGCCCTCATCCTGTAAATAAGTTTTTTAGCCCCTTCGTATGGTAAAAGGATTCTAATACAACGGATAATTGCATAGGTCATTCTGGGGTACTTTTTATCTATTTTGCTAATTTTCTTGTTTAATGAATTTACCATTAAAGATTTATGGCCGTCTTCCATATTTTTTGCCCAGTAGCAAAGCGTTGTCATTGCATGAATAACAATGTGTTCGTCAGGGCTATTGTCAACGAGTTTTCTAATAACTTGAAAACCATAAAAAAGATTTTCTTTTGGCTCATTTCTGTAATATCTAAGATAAAAGGCAATGTATTTTCTAACTAAGTTAAACCTGCCTGAACTTGCTTTAAGGTCACCTGAAGGAGTATCTTTGCGCAAAGGGAAACACAAATCATCTACAAACATTTTTAATGCTTCTATGCTTTTCATCGCGGTCAGTTTCTTGACCAAAAATATTTTTGTTTTTATATCCACCGCCCGTTTATACATACCTATATATTCTTTTTCATTTTTTTTATAAGTATATGTAAAAGCTGAACCTGAAATAAAAATTAATAAAAACACAATGCTAAAAATCCGTTTTTTCATGTCTACTCCTAATAAAAGTTTTGTAATAAAAAGCTGTGCAAAAACTATACCTTGTTTGATTGCACTAATTTCAAGTATAGAAAAGAATTAATATTAAACAATTCTGAAAAACTGTGGTAATTATTACACAGTGCCTAAAAAAACCAACAGCATTGAAAAACAATAGCGAATTTTTCAATAATTTTCAATACTATTACTATAGGTAATAACAAAAAAATCTATATTTTTATTGTTTAATAAAGCTAAAATATATAGGTATAGTTATTATAACTATACCTATATATTTTATACCTATTAAAAGGATAGATATGTCTGACAAAATACTATTCCACGATAATAAAGGCCCTATTCAGGAATTCAGCTGGTCTAAGTATATTATTAACGGTGAAGAGCATTCCAAATTAGGAGATAAAAAAACCGGAAAAGGAAAAGACATTTGCGTTATTAATGCAGAAGTTAAAAAATGGAAAAACAGAAAAGGCCATACTTTAAACATAAGTATGTTTTCACAAGTACTGGATAAAGGCATTGACACATTAATCATAGGCGCTGGAATTCATAAAGCAATTAAAGTCCCTGAAAATATTATCACCGAATTAAAAAATAACGGAATAAAAAACGTGTACGTTTTAAATACAACGTGCGCTCTTGCGAAATACAACGAATTATTTAGAGACGGGATAAAAGCAGCTCTTTTAGCCCACGGGACCTGCTAGATTCTTGTATAATATTTTGTTATAAACCAAAGTGAAAAAACCAATCAATAATTACAAACTGCCGGATCTAGTATTAGAAAAAAAACTGAATAAAAATAAATATCAGCGCCACGAAGAAATTTTCAAAATAATTCAAATCTGCAATGATATATATTCAAAAACCGGGAACAACCTTGATAAAAACGTATACATGGAATGCATGCAGATAGAATTTTCATTAAACGGCATTAAATATGAAACAGGATTACAAATCCCTATGAAATACCAAAATCAACCATTAAGAACAAATTACACACCGGATTTTTTATGCTATGATGAAATCCCGGTTCAGTTGTTTGTCGAGGAAGAGTTATCAAAGGCAAACATATCTAACGTAAAAAACTCTTTGAATCTGTGCGGAATAAATACGGGGTTGATAATTAATTTTGGAAATCAAATTAAACTTGAATATGAAAAGTTCTTTATATAGTTAATATTAAGCATCAAACTGTTTTTTTTACTAATTCCTTAGCGGAATTAGAATTATCTGCATCCAAATCACTTACGGCATTATCAAAATCGTGTTTCTTCTCTTCTTTTAAAACATTATCAAGGCATTTTTGGAAAATTTTTATCATACGGTCGATGTGCTTTTTTTGAACAATTAACGGAGGAATTAAACGTATGGTTTTCGGCTGCGGTGAGTTTATTAACAAACCGGCTTTAAAACATTCAGCAACGAGTTTAGCAGCGATTTCAGTACCAAGGTCAAACCCCATCATTAACCCGCGGCCGCGGATACTGAATATGGGATAATTTTTAGATAAATCCTTAAGATGTTTTTTAATATAAGAACCCATTTTTTTGGAATTTGTGCATAGATCCTTATCAAGTATCTCTTTTAACACAGCATACCCTACTGCCGCAGAAAGGGGCTGATTTGTATAAGTACCGCCCTGCTCCCCTTTTTCAAACACGTTGTATTTATCTTTAGTTAGAATTGCAGCTAAAGGGAAACCGCCTCCAATGCCTTTTCCTAAAGTTATAATATCAGGTTCAACATCGAAATGTTCATATGCAAATAGTTTACCTGTTCTTCCAAATCCGGTTTGTATTTCATCAAAAATCAAAGTAGTATTAGTATCATCACAAATTTGACGGAGTGTGTTCACATACTTTTTCTTGGCTCTATTTACTCCGCCCTCTCCCTGTATAGGTTCAACCAAAACTGCACAGGTTTTATCATCAATAGCTTTTGCGATTGCATCCGTATCATTTATAGGGACATGAACAAAGCCGGATACTTTGGGATTGAAAAGTTTTTTGAATGATGGTTTTCCCGATGCTGACATGGCAGCGAGAGTTCTTCCATGAAAACTATTTTCAAGGGTAATTATTTTATATGCCCCGTTTTTATGAATTTTTCCGTATTTACGCGCAAGTTTTATTGCCCCTTCATTGGCTTCAGAGCCGGAAGTACAAAAAAATACTCTATCAAAGGCAGAATTATCGGTAATAAGTTTGGCATATTCAATTAACGGAACATTATAATAAGCTGGGCTTGAATTTATAAGCACGCGGGATTGCTTATATAAAGCGCTTGAAATAACTTTTGGAGAATGCCCTAATCCGGTAACCGCCCAGCCGCCGATAAAATCAAGATATTTGTTTCCGTCCGTATCGTATAAATACATACCACGACCGGAACGGATAACAACGTCTTCTTTATCAGATAAATAGAGCAGTTTACTGTCAGCGTGTTTTAAATACTTTTCTTTCTTCATTAATAGAAATATAAACTATTTTGCAAAAAATATGAAAGTAAAATGTAATATTTAAGTTAAATATAAAATTTTAATTCATAGATAATTTACAAAATTTAAAACTTTGAAAAATCTCTTTTAATTTTCTGGCCTTCGTCAAACCATTCAGCAGTTATCTTTACCATCGGATTTTCATGATTAATAAAACGGGAAACAACTTCATCTCTGTATTCTTGAGCATCAATATCCAACAGTGTTAAAATCGCGGATTGAATAATAGCAGGATTATCCGAACCTAAAAGATTATATACAAGGTTTTTATATTCTGTTAATTCTAATGCTGAAATATAATCAAGAACAAACAAAACAGTTATAAGGTTTTTAGAATCAATAAAGCTTAAAATTTTATCTTTAACCGCACTGTAATGATTTTTAGTATAAAATTCTATCACAGCCTGTTTTACAAGTTCGGATTCATCTTCTAAAGCAAACTCGATTTCAGATAATTTATTAAACTTTTTAAAAAACCTAAATCCAATTATACAAGAAACCCTGACCAATTCGTTTTCATCTTTACGTAAAACGTCAATAACACAATCTAAATACTTTTTTTTATTTAATACTCCAAGAGCATAAGCCGCTATTGCGCGCACTTTTACGCTGTCATGATTTAACCTCTCAACGTATTGTTTGGCATCAATAAAAACCATACTATGCTTGAGCATACGTGATATTGAGCCGATGTCCGCATCTTTCGCTTGTTTAAATAAATCCATTTTAATCCCTGATTTCTATTTTTCCGGATTTATCATCCGAGTTTGTGCGCCTGCCGTTTACAATTCCCGTTGATTTAAACCATACAGTTATTTTATCAATTTTACCAAGTATTTTAAGCGGAATTCTTACTTCAAGGGCTTTAACAAATATTATAGGAAAATACCGGTGTTTTTTTACTCTTTTCAACCTCCGCCCGCTAAATTTATACACGCTGCAATAACCAACTCCCCCTCTAAACATACCTGAACTATTATAGAACTGTATTAGATACCTGTTATATCCGGTGTTAATTCTAAAAGAATACACTTTGCGGGTATTTTTTCTAACATTATTATGAAAACCCGCTGCGCAATAAAGTTTATCACCGGATAGTTTGGCTGCAATGTATTTTATGTCATAAATTTGAGAAGAAGCTCTGTAATCACCTTTTTCATCATCTACTCTATGTGTATATTCGTGTTTATTATAAATACCGTCAACAGCGTTAACTTCTTTGGGCTTAGAATTTTTATCAACGGGATTAAAATTCCTTTCAATTTCATATATATCCGAATATCCGTCTCCGTCACTGTCGGCTTTGTATGGATTTGTTCCCAATGCCCTTTCAACAGAGTCAATAATTCCGTCATTATCGCTGTCAATACTACTTTTGCCAAAGGGATAATTTTTATAAACAAGCGATTTACCAAAGGCAGTAATACGTGTAAACAAATAACGCATATACTTAGCCGTAACTCCGCCTTTTCTTAGAGCATAAACCTGTGAAGGCTTAACTATTTCCCCTTGTGAATAGTAGCTATAGCCAACGCCTTTAATCCTTATATAACCATTTCCAAATAGCTCTCTTACTTTATGATGCCAACGGGGTTTTACAAAATAATTGTGATATATCCGCGGTTTTTTACTTGGCCGCTGAATACTTACCCAGCGTTTAAAGAAAACGTTATAGAATAATGGCGAATGATGATGATATTGTTTTTGAGGAATAGATTTTATCTGGTTAGCTAAACACGGTACACCTAACGCTTTGTATAAAGACATTTGAAAAAGCGTTGCCGTACAACAATCCCCTTTAAATTTACCCGCTGCTTTGTAAAGCCTAAGCTGATAATTCAACCATGTAAAATGATCCCATCTCCTTTTCTTTCCAAAATAATATTTATAATAAATACCTCTGTTGTATTCCTGTATGGCTCTTAGATTATTTTGGTTATTTGTTCCTGCTTTTTTCCTGTGGACATCAATATTTGCGCGGTATATTAAATTCATTCTGGTAAATTTCTCAAGCTTAGTAGTAATGTGCAAAAGGGAATTCCCTTTGTGAAGATTATTGTTTATTAGAATTTTCCGCATTTTATATAAACTTGAAATCGTATCCGTGAACTCTTTATAATATTTCAGAGTTAGTTTTCTTCTATAGCGGGGCCAATCCATATGTTTAATCCGGTATGCCCAATATACTTTAGGGATTATTCCCGTTTTGGATAAATCGTATTTGATTTCCAAAGTCTTTTGCCACTTTATAATTTTTTTATATAAATAAAAATGCTTTTCAATATCCTTTAATATTTCCTGTCTAGTCTCATTATCCGCGATTGAATATAAATAATTATTGGCTAGAGCAAGCGCAATTGTAATGGAATCTCCCTGAATGTATAAACCTTTTTGCAGTAAATACAATATTAATTCAAGGGCATAGTTTTTTTGATAAAGGTTGATTTTTAATCTATGGGAAGCATCAATACGGCTCATTATCCAGCGCATCCCTTTCAATCTCTTAACCAGCCTGCCTGTACGTTTATGATAAACACCGGCGCGGAATTCAATTTTATTTCCCAGCGAAGCACCGTGTTTACTCAAAATTCTTTTCAAAGGTATAACAGCCTCAGCAACGCGCGTTACTTTAGATTTAATTTTTATATAATGCTTTCTTGTATCCCCCTTATAGAACTTATACCATGCAGTTTTACCGTTCCAGCTAAAAAACATCCGGAATAAAGATTTTCTGTTTTTATCATAGAATTTTATATAGAATGCTTCACCACGGTTCCGTTTTAACGGCCTTGTTAATGTTTTATACATAACGAATAAATTATAATATTTATCAAGGTGAGCTCTGAATTCAATTAAATCAGCATTTGATATTCTAACATTATGTGCCGCATCATGGTATACCAAAGGAATATTTCTCCATTCTGTATCTATTCCGTCTATTTTAATTCTAATCTTTTCTGCGGCTTCATATTTTTTATAAACCTTTGGTAAAAGCGCGAGCATCATAGCGTCTTTTATATCTGAATTGCCGGAATTTAAATATCTTTTCAACCCCCTTAATGCAGCGGGTTTATTTACAAATGAATTTTGAACCTGAGTGATTTGATAATTAAGCGTTGATAAATCATTGATAGTATAAGAAAAAAGATTGATAGCATAGAATAATATAAATAAAAGAATAAAATTAACGCGTTTCATATAAATCCCTTAAGTAAAAACTAAAGCTTTATACATTAAAATAATAAACAAAAATTAAAAAAAGGAAATGATGAAGTAGAATTATTTATATTTAACAGCTAATAAAGTAATATCATCATTTACTGATCCGTTACCGCGCCAATCATCAATATCATTGACTATATCTTTTATAAGAATTTTTATATCATTGCCTGATGCATTTTCAATACTCCGGCCAAGACGGGTTTCGCCAAATTCTTCTCCTTTTTTATTAAAAACCTCGAACAATCCGTCAGTAAAGAAAACAGCAATGTCTCCAACTTTAAAATCAGCAGTATGCAGTTTGTAGTCAATGTTTTCCAATATGCCTACCATTCTGCCGCCTGCCTGCAAAGGCACTAACGAATTGTCTGTTAATAAAAACTGTTCAGGGTGCCCGGCAGAGGAATAGAATATTTTATTCTTTTTTAAATCAAAATCTATAATTACACAAGTGAAAAAAACGTTCAGATCAATATAATTTGTCAGAAAAAAATTATTTAAAGTACTTAATATTATATTCGGTTTATCATGAATGGTTTTAACTTTATCATATTCGGCTTTAACAATCATTGTAGTTAAAGCAGCCTGTACTCCATGCCCCGTTGCATCGGCAATAAATATTCTGTAATAATCCTTACGCATTTCATACACGCTGTATAAATCCCCTCCAACTTCCATCATTGGAGAAAAATATACATCATATTCCAATTCTTTTATATCTTTGGCATCAAGAGTTATATAATTAGATTGAATGTGTTTTGCCATCATTAAATCTTCATTCAATGTCCGTTCCGCGATTGCTTTTTCAGTATTATCATAAAACATTATTAATACAACATCAATATCCCCTTGCTTATCAAATACAGGAGTAAACGTTATATTTAAAATTAAATCTTTCTTTTTTATAGCAGAATGCAGTATTACGTTTTCTTTATAAAAAGTACGGCCAGATAAAGATTGATTAAAAAGTTCGGGTAAGCCTGATTCCTCAACTTCCCTACTGTTAAAAAAATCATAATTGATAATCTGATTTTTATTATACCCTAAAACCTTGACACAAGAAGGATTAGTATAAATAGGATTATAATTGCTATCAACAACGAGTACAGCGAACGGGGAATTCTCAATTAAATTTGAAGAAAACATTCTTTCTCTTAAAATTTCATCATATAATTTTGAATTTTTAATTGTAATTGCAATCTGGTTAACAAACCTTTTTATTGATTCAACATCTGATGCTGATAAATATATACTCTTTGTATGTGACGTTAGTGAAAACGCTCCGATTACTTCATCCTCTGATAAAATCGGCGTTAGCAATAAAGTTTTAATATTAAGCCTGTTTAAAAGTTTAACGTTGGATTTATTTTTAACCAGTTCTTCTTTAATATTAGTCAAAAATAATGTTTCATTTTCCAACATGCAGGATGGAAGCCAGCCGTATGCTTTATCGAGTGAATAAGACTTATTTTCTTTGCCCGTAAAATAATCGGCTATTTCATCCGGAACATGGTATTTTTCAAGTGAATATGTTTTTTCATGAATTGAACAAAGATAAAGGGAACAGCCCTCAAATCCGAAAATATCTATTAAATACTCAACTATGGCATCAAAAACTTTATTAAAATCAAGAGATTTTGAAATCTGTAAACTAATATTATTTAAACTTTCAATTTCTCTCTTAGCTAAAATCAATTCATTTGTCTGTTTCTCAAGATTGGCTTTTTCCCTTTTTAGCTTTCTCGTTAATTGTATAGCGCTTTCTTCGTTTTGAATGATTTCCATAATTAAAATTGAAGAATAAACAGCAGGTATTAAAAAGAAAATATACTCTGTAATTAATATGCTCTTTATTATTTTATATAAAGCACCAAGATCGTTAAAACCGCTGAAAGTTAAGAGCACAATACTGATAATTGCAGTTTTTTGCCGGAAAGTTTTATTTCTTTTTAATGTAATATGCCTAATAATATGAGCAAACAAACTTACAAACAACAGAATACTAAAAAAAGAGTATAAAAAGTTTTTTCTGGCAAACCGGTAAATCATATTTATATGTTCAAACCTAAGAACCCATACCGTGTCTTTTAACACATAAGGAGTAAAAAGCGTAAATGCCGCAATTGATATAAACAAGGCGTTAATAACTATAACCATTTTATTAAGTTTTAACTCGCTAATCCGGTTAATAAAAATATTAATTATTGAAACGTTAAATAATAGGAAAAAGATTTTTAGTCTATGGTAAAGCACAAGGTTCTCATTTAAAGCAGTAATATTAGACAAACCTTGAAATACCGTAACCAAACCGCCTAAAAAATAGAGTAAAGTAATATAAAATACGTCAGCTCTGTTTTGTTTTTTAACAAAGAAGTAGCTTAAAAACAACAAGCCCATAAATATGGAAACAACACCGAAAAAAAATGGTAATATATGTAAAAATGCCATAGATACACCTGATAAGATAAAAACCCTAGTTGAATTTCTACCGATAATACTTTATAGAATATATTTAAAATTTATACAAGTTTTTTTTTGTTAATTCAAAATAAATATTCAATGTCAAAAGATACATGTTTCTTGCATACATGTATGTTAAAATTATAAATAAAAAAGGTTACAAAACTGATAATGATTTAGATATGCACTATTAATCCATTTTGCGGTTATCAATAACCCTAACGGCTTTTCCCATAGACGGAGGCAGATGGCCGGGTTCAACGAGTATAATTTTTGGTGAAACCATGCATTCATCTTTTAGTTCTTTTTCAATCTTTTTTTGGATGGCTTTTAATTCTTTTAAATCTCCATGGAACATTTTTGAATAAAGTTCAACTTTTACGGTCATAGTATCGAGATGGCCGTCTTTATCGAGAATAATTTGATAATTAGTCCCCACTTCAGGGATTCTCATTAACACATGTTCTATTTGAGACGGAAACACATTAACCCCGCGGACAATCATCATATCATCAGAGCGCCCGATTATATGCTTAATCCGTTTATGTCTTCTACCGCACTTACAACCTTTATCAACTATTACCTGCGTAAGGTCTTTAGTCCTGTAACGAATAACCGGCATGCCTTCACGCATTAACGTTGTAAGAACGAGTTCCCCTGTTTCCCCATCATTCACCTGTTCTCCGGTTTCAGGATTAATTATTTCTAAATAATAATTATCCTCCCAGATATGCAGTCCGGTTTTATAAGGACATTCAAAACCTACACCAGGGCCGTTCATTTCGGAAAGGCCGTAGCAGTTAAAAGATTGAGCTTTGTATAATTCTTGAATCTTTTTACGCGTTGAATCTCCTGTAGGTTCGGCGCCATAAATTATGTATTTTATCCCTAAGTCAGAAGCGTTAATATTAAGTTCGTTTTTTAATACATCGGCAACGTGTAACGCATAAGACGGTGTAATGTGAATTACACTAACTTTGAAATCCTGAATGAGTTTAATTTGCCTATGGGTATTTCCGCTTGAGGCAGGTATAACCATCATACCTGCTCGTTCTGCTCCATAATGAAGGCCGAGGCCTCCTGTGAAAAGCCCGTAAGTCATCATATTTTGAAAAACATCACTATTTCTTATACCCGCCATATATATAGAACGGGCCATTAAATCGCTCCAAGTATCAATGTCTTTTTTCGTATGGAAAACAACAGTTGGCGTACCCGTTGTACCTGAACTTGCATGCATACGGATTACTTTAGATTTATCAACAGCGAGCATGCCGTCAGGATAAGCTTTACGCAAATCATCTTTAGTAGTGAATGGAATTTTAACAATATCATCTAGGGTATTTAAATCGGAAGGTTTAAAACCAGCTTTTCTAAAATGGGTTTTATAAAACGGAGTTGTATACGCAATCTCCAAACTTTTTTTCAACCTCTCAAGCTGTAATTTTTGAAGCTCTTCACGGCTTATTGTTTCAATTTCTTCATTCCAGTACATCATCAACCTCAAGATTAAATTATTTTCAATTAGTTAATTTAATATCCATCATAAAAAGATAATTTTATAAAACTATTTCCCCGCAGCTAAAAGCTACGGGGAAATATTATTTAAAATTTAAAGCATTTATCAACGTGTTCTTGTTCAACAGGTTTAGTAAACATGCTTACAACCACAAATACAATTATACTTAAAGGTAAAGCAATAATCAGCGGGTCGACATGAGACATTATACTCTTTCCAAGAATAGATTTATAACCCAATTTCTTAACTGTGCCAGCATGAACGAGTAATAACCAGAATAAACT
Organism: uncultured Spirochaetia bacterium; assembly: GCA_937960625.1. Taxonomy (GTDB): domain Bacteria; phylum Spirochaetota; class CALGPD01; order CALGPD01; family CALGPD01; genus CALGPD01. The sequence goes on from CALGPD010000033.1 coordinate 11,868, forward strand.
TACAACAAAACCCGTTGCGATACTTGCAATTGCACCTATTCGTGTAGCTTTTTTCCAGTATAAAGCGCCAACTAGTGTGGGTAAAAATGCAGAAGCACATAAACCGAAAAATATCGCAGTAGCTGCTGCAATTACACCTTTAGGAAGTATATACCCTAAAATTACAGTAATAATAATCATTATACCTACACCGATTTTCGCAGCTATAATAGATTTTTTACCGCCTGTTTCATCTGGTTTTATCATACCCGTTGCTTCTACTATGTCACGGGAAATAGCAGTCCCCATAGCGTGAAACTGGCTTGATAGAGTTGACATCGCAGCGGATAATAAAGTTAACATGAATATATAGTTAAACCACTGAGGCATTGAAGTTTTTAGAAATGCCGGTATGATCTTATCAACATTACCTCCGGCAGCACCAATTGCAACTAAGCCCTGATGTTTTTCAAAGAAATATGCGTTTGATAATGAACCTACAACAAAAGCAATACCGGTCATAACTATAATAAAAATACCGCCGATTAAAACGCTTCTGTTTAACTCGCGGTTTGATTTTACGGTCATAAACCTTACGCTTAACTGAGGCTGTGCAAGTACACCGATACCTACACCGAGTACAATAGTACTTACGATAAGCCACCAGATGGGTGTTCCGCCTTTAGGCATAGAATTCCATCCTCTGTGCCCGCCTTTTTTAACTCCGTTTAATATTAAAAACTGCAAATAATAAGGAGCAGTCTTTTTAAATATGACTTTATAATCTCCTTTTCTAAACCCGGAAGGCTCTTCACTAAGCTTGACTTTTGATATAGCTCCTAATTTACCTTTAATACCTGCAATCTTTTTATTCGCAATAACAGCAAAACATTTTTTAATATATTCATCTGCTTGTTCATCATTCATCAGAACATGGTCAGCGGGTTTCTTCGCAATTCTTTTGATGTGTTTTTTCAAATGCGCTGGAGTTAAAACGGTTTTATAATTCGTATCCATTTTTTTATGTGCTTTGGAAAAACCGCCGACATTTGAAAGCGTAAAAATTAACAGAAGGAACATACCAACGAACATTATTGAACCCTGTAATGCATCTGTATACATAACGCCTTTTAGACCGCCCGCGATAACGTATCCGGTTATAATGAGTACAAATATAAACAGCGCGATTTTAAAAGAAATACCCGTTATACCTTCAAGGTGACGTCCTGCACCGATTAAAACAGCAGCAGCATAAATAACCATAAATAATATTATTACGGCAGTGGATACCTGAATAAACTTGGATTTATACCTTTTACCTAAAAACTCTGAAAAAGTATGAGCGCCTAAATGATGGCTCATTGCTCTTGTACGTTTTCCGAAGAAAATAAAGGCGATAAAAATACCTACACCAATGTTAAAAAACGTTAACCATAACAAACTAAGGCCAAAAAGCCCGGCAACACCGCCAAATCCAACTATAGCGGATGTTGAAATAAACGTTGCCCCGTAAGACAGCGCCATAATATAAGGATGTACGCCCCTGCCTGCAACCATATAATCTGCTGCAGTTTGTGTCGCCTTATATCCCCGCCAAGCTAAATAGGAGATTGCCAATAAATAAATAACAACAATTATTGATAATAATGTAATATTCATACTATTTTCCTCCTATTCAAATTCTTTCTCAATTTTTTCTTCTTCTACTGCCCATTTTTTATCTTCTTCAGTAGTCTCATCAGAGCCTTTATTCCAATACATAGCTCCGTAAACTACACAAGCAATAGTAGCAATTACGCAAAGTAAATAGGCCATCCAGATTCCCGGATCTTTAATACCCATAAAAGCTAGTAACATAATGTTACCCCCAATCATCAAGATTTTTTATTTAGAAAGAAATATTTTCAAGCATTTTGTTCAATCATTACATAGATATAAATTCGCTTCTTGAAACTATTTCAATTCCTGTTTGTTTTAAAGCTTTAATAGCTTTTTCATTATTGTTTAATTTAAAGGCGATTAGCGTTCCTGCTGTTGCATACATATATTCAACATTGATTGAATTTTCCGAAAATATTTTAAGTACATTTGCAAGACCGCCGGGTAGATTTGGAATTTTTGCAGCAATTACTTCATTCTGACTTACTGTAAAACCTTTATTCATTAATAAATCAGATGCTTTTTCATAATCATCTGTTAACAGCCTAAATATCCCATAACCCTCTGCTGTATCTGAAACTGTGAATCCTTTAATATTTATACTATTTTCCCCTAATAATTCACATATTTCTGCCAAACGCCCTTCTTCATCCTGTATAAAAACCGATAGTTGTTTAATTAACATATATTAATCCCTAAACCAACTTAACTAATTCTTCGTGAGTTAAAATTTTCAAACTGGTATTTTTTATTGAACTTAAAGCATTTTCTACATCATCAAACCGGAATATCATTATTGCAGACTGCTCAAGTTTCCCAGCAAATGCATACATATATTCTACGTTAACTTTATTCTCTTCAAATGTATTTAAAACTTCAAATAAACCGCCGGGCCTGTCCGGTACTTCAACAGCCAAAACTTCCGTTTCCCTTGCAGTGTATCCGTTATTTTTTAACGTTGCTTGCGCTTTATCCGGTTCATCAACAATAAGGCGCAATATTCCGAAGTCTTTTGTATCAGCCAAAGATAAAGCACGGATATTTACCAGAACATCTGATAAAACTTTAGTCACTTCAGCCAAACGGCCAATCTTATTTTCAATAAAAATTGATATTTGTTTAACCTTCATTATTGCACCCCGGATTAACTATTTCTTTTATCAATTACACGGACAGCTTTGCCCATACTTCGCTCAATTGATTTAGGTTCAACGAGTTTAACTCCTGCTAATAAACCTATATTGCTCTCTATCTCTTTAACGATTTTTTGTTCTAATATTTCCATTTTTTTTATCTCATCGGAGAAAACCTTATCATTAATTTCAACTTGAACTTCCAATTGGTCCAATGTGCCTGAACGCTCAACAACGAGTTGATAATGAGGCTCGGTTTCTTCAATTCTAAGTAATATTTCTTCAATCTGAGACGGATAAACATTTACACCGCGTATTATTAACATATCATCCGTACGGCCTTTTAATTTACTTATCCTTGGCAGTGTTCTTCCGCAAACTTCACATTTTTCATAATTAATTGAAGTTATATCTTTAGTTCTATACCGGATTAAAGGAAATGCCTCTTTTGTTAAGGTTGTTATAACGAGTTCACCGTCTTGGCCTTCAGCAACGGGTTCTAAAGTTTCAGGATTGATAATCTCAGGATAAAAAACATCTGAAAAGATATGCAAACCGTTTTTAGCTTTACATTCCTGCGCAACTCCTGGGCCGATTATCTCTGATAATCCGTATATATCCATTGCGTCAATTCCCCAGACTTTTTCAATTTCATTTCTTAAATTTGCTGTCCAGGGTTCAGCGCCGAATATACCGATTTCCAAAGGCAATGCTTTAATATCAACGCCCATTTCCTGAGCAACTTCTGCCATATACAACGCATAGGATGGTGTACACGTTAATATCCTCGCTCCGAAATCTCCTAAAAGTTTAATCTGACGCTTGGTTACACCAGATGAAGTTGGAACAATACTGCATTTAAGTTCAAGCGAACCGTAATGCACACCCAATCCTCCGGTAAATAACCCGTAGCCATAAGCGTTCTGTATAATGTCCCCCGGGTTCCCTCCTGCAACGGCAATTGTCCGTGCCATAACAGTACCCCAGAGTTTAATATCATTTTGAGTATAGCCAACTACTGTTGGATTTCCCGTTGTACCGCTTGAAGCGTGAATTTCAAGCACTTCATTAAGCGGTTTAGCAAACATTTTAAAAGGATAATTTTGGCGTAAATCTTCTTTTTGAGTAAACGGAAGTTTAGTAATATCATCAATGCTTTTTATATCTGAGGGTTTAATACTCGCTTCTTTAAATTTTTTATTATAAAACTCTACATTATCATTTAGCCGTTCAACTAGTTTAATGAGGTAATTGCTTTGAATTTCTTTTAACTTATCTTTTCCTGCTGTTTCGATTTCCGGGTTGAAAATCATTTTCCGCCTCCGAATTGCCTGCCAAGATCAAAAGCTTTTTTATTCGTTTCAACGAGCTTGGGTTTTATTTTTTCATTTATGGTATGTTTCCACGTTTCTTCACTGATGTCAAGAAAATTTGATAAAATTCCAACTAAAGCAACGTTTTGGCTTCTAATATTTTCAAGTTTGGCAGTTAATTCATCAGGGCATTCAATAACTTTTCCCTTTTCAGCTAAAAAGTGTTTGTTACGACGGGTTTCCAATGGATTTAAAGAAATCATTAAATCAGCATCCCCGGTAGGAATTAAAGGTGAATATACTTTTTTGCCGATCCGTATATGACTGGTTACAGCGCCCCCTCTTTGGGACATGCCGTGGACTTCGCTTTTTTTAACATCATAACCGGCTTTCAACGCAGCGTGGCTGATAATGGTACTGGCAAGAATTACACCCTGACCGCCTACACCGCAAAGAAGAATATTCGTTGTTTTGTTTTTATTATTATTTTTATCTTTATTCTTTTTTCCCATACTACACCTTCAAAACGATTTATTTCTTAACAATTGCTTCAAACTTACACATTTTCGAACAAAGCCCGCAGCCCACACAAAGGTTTTCATCGATCCATACCCTGTCTAATTTTTGGTCTTTTTTCTCGCTGATAACCGCCGGGCAGCCTATTTTTAAACACAAACCACATCTGGTACATTTATCTTCAAGAACCTGATACTTGCCTTTATACTTTGCTCTGTCAAGTAAAATACATTCCTGATGAGCGACAATAACAGACAAACCGTCTTTTTCCAAAGCTTCAGAAATGCCGGAGAAAACTTTGTCATAATTCCAAGCCGGTATTTTTACAGCGTGTTCAACTCCGCAGGATTTTGCAAGCTTTATAAAATCAACTTTTCTTGCCGGTTCACCGGAAAGCTTTTTACCCGAAGCGGGATGATCCTGATGACCTGTCATTGCGGTTGTGGCATTATCAAGAATAATAATTACTCCACTATCAAGATTGTACATTACATCAACAAGGCCGGTTATTCCCGAATGAATAAAAGTAGAATCACCGATAACAGCAACGACCTTTTTTTTCTGCTCATCCGAAACAGTTGATATAATACCTTCCATCATACCTATTGACGCTCCCATACAAATCGTTGTATGCATAGCGTTTAAAGGAGGCAAAGTTCCCAATGTATAGCATCCTATATCCCCGGAAACAATACATTTCAACTTTCCTAGTGCTGTAAACACAAACCTATGCCCACAGCCCGGACAAAGCACGGGTGGACGCGGAGGAACATTCTCAGGCTGTTTTGTTTTCCTGGATTTACCTGAAACGATTTCCTGAACTTTCTCGGGATTAAGTTCTCCAAAAACGAATTTATCAGGTTTTGATTTTACCTTTACACCGAGTAACTTTATTTCATTTTCAAAAAATCTATCCAATTCCTCTATTACGTAGAGTTTTTTTACCTTTTTGGCAAAGTCTTTGATTTTTTTCTCAGGCAATGGCCAGGATAAACCAAGTTTTAAATACGACGCGTTTGGATAAATTTCTTTACAATATTGATAACTGACACCGGAAGTTATAATCCCTATTTTATCATCATTCATTTCTACTTTATTTAACTTGGTTTTTTCCGCGTACTCTTTAAGTTTATTAAGCCTGTCTTCAATAATCTCATGCCTTAGTCTTGCGTATGCGGGAATCATAACATATTTTTTAGCATTAGTTTCAAACGTTAATTCTTTTTCTTCTGCTTTACGTTCTTTTATTTTAACCAATGTTTCACTGTGCGAAATACGCGTTGTTGACCTAAGAACAACTGGAGTATCGAATTTCTCGCTGATTTCATAAGCCTCTTTAATGAAATCAATACACTCCTGCGCATCTGACGGCTCAACTATGGCAAACTTACCGAACCGCGCATAATGCCTTGTATCCTGCTCATTCTGGGATGAATGCATTCCAGGGTCATCGGCAACGGCAATAACCAGCCCGCCTTTTACTCCTGTATAAG
>CALGPD010000034.1 GCA_937960625.1 uncultured Spirochaetia bacterium
GTCAAATGCTCAATCGGGTTTAATGTCATATTCTCCTGAAGATTTAAACATAAAAGAAATAATTGAAGAAGTTTTACTATTAAAAAGAGAAATTGCTTCACAAAAAAATATCAATATTGATTTTATTGATATTGAAATAGAAATATTTGCTGACCGAAATATGCTAAAAGCAATTATCAGAAATCTTTTATCAAATGCAATTAAATTTACATCTAAAAACGGACAGATTAGTATACAAATTTCTGATTATGATAAAAATTTTGCCTGTATTACGGTTAAAGACACGGGCAAGGGTATGAAACCGGAAATTATTAAAACTTTATTTAAAATTGAGAAAAACTTTTCAACAAGAGGCACTGAAAATGAACCCGGCACAGGATTAGGGTTAATAATAGTTCAGGAATTTGTTAACTGGCATGGTGGTAAAATTTGGGCTGAAAGTGAGCCGGGAAAAGGAAGTTCGTTTTGTTTTACTATACCTAAAAAGGCAGGGACAACGGAAAATCCTGAATAATGATTATTATGAGTAGACTTTTCTTTTAAATTGTTTAATTAAAAACACGTTGATTATTACGTGATAAACCAGCCCCACGCATACAAACAGCAGCCATGACTTTGTATTTCCATTAGCAGCGTGAATAAATGCCCAGACAGGGTAAAAAGAAGGAAATAGCGCAAAAATATATCTTACCGGAGAGTTAATAAAAAAACTTATAAGAGGCGCTTCGGATATTACTCCAAGGCCTTTGCTAATCGCCATGCCTTCAACTTTATTGTTTGACCATGTAGCCATTATTAAGGAATATATTGGAGTTTCCAATGCCGCAATAATGACAATAGGAATAAGGTATTTATAATCAATATATGTCAGGTTTATCAAAGGAAGGGAAATTAAACCGTTAATCAAACTAATTAATATTGCAAAACTTAATCTGTATGACAAAAACATTCCACCGGGCAACGGGGAAACCCTTATAGCATCAAGTACTTTACTCTCTTTTTCCTCTATTAACATAAATCCGATAACAAATGAATATAAACACGGTGTAAATACAATATTCCCGGCAGTAACTAAAGGAAACAAGCTTTTTACATCATAATCCGGTATCCATACTACACATTTTCTTGTAATCCAACCGAATAGAATTATAAAAATCAACACAGCCAAAGCAGGCAATAACATTAACTTTTCTTTAATAATGTTTTTGAAATCATTTTTAAGCAAAATTAATACTTTACTCATATTACATTGCCCCCTTTTTTTCAATAATATTTTTTGTGAATTCTTTACGCGCAAGTATATATACCACGACAATTGATACTATTGAATATGTTAGAGCATAAATCAAATTGGGAGTTGAAACTTTTATAAAACCCGCGCGGATTAACATTATAAACGCATATGAGGGGAATAAATACCAGATATGTATTTTTACTATTCCAAGACTTCCAATTATTGGAATACAAAGTACAATTAAAACGGGTATAACAGCTAAAAAGAATTCAGTAATACCGGGTATTCTCGTTATTAATATTATTCCAACCAGCGTGAAAAAAGCCGAGCATAACAACATTCCTAAAATAAAAAATAAATAGTTAAATTTAAAACCGTAAGTTGAAAAAATTATTATAAAACCCGAGATAAGTCCCATTATCGCAAAGGTAAAAAGTTTTGAGAAAAAATATTCCCACAATCTGACAGGAGAGACAACAAAAGCCTGCAATGTGCCTTGTGTCCTTTCAAAATATAACATAGCGCCGATAAATATCATGCCCAATAAAGCCGGATCAGAGAAAACAATAAAAGGAGCAGTGTAATTAATAATCTTTCTTGAAAACTGCTGTAGTATGAAAATATATAATCCGCATAATGGAATTACAACGAAATAGAAACCATATTTAAACTGTAATTTAAAATCCCATGACAGTAATGAAAATAGCCGTTTCATCGCAAACTCCTTCCCGTTACATCAATAAAAATATCTTCAAGAGTTGCTTCCAGAGTATGAATGGTTTGGATATTTGCATTTTTTATTAAATCAATAAATTCTTTATTATCACCGAGTTTTTCCAATGAGAAAAGCTGCTCGTTTAATTTATCCCCGGTTTTATATTCAACTCTAACTTTTTTCTCCCCTTTTCTGATTTTAAGTTCTCTTGGGGAATCAATTAATTTTATTTCTCCGTCAACAATAAAAGCAACGCGGTCACATAATTCATCCGCAACATTCATATCATGAGTGGTGAGAAAAATTGTTTTGTTTTCCCGTTTTTTTTCAGTTATAATATTTTTAATATTTTTTGCGTTAACAGGGTCTAAACCTGTTGTAGGCTCATCGAGAAAAATGATTTCCGGATTATGCATTAAAGCTCTTGCAAAATTAAGCCGCATTTTCATTCCCTTTGAATATTTATATACTTTTTCCTTTCCTGCTTCCGAAAGCCCAACCATTTCGAGGAGTTCTATCGGTTTTCTTGTTTTCACGCTGTATAGTGAGCCAAAAAATTTCAGGTTTTCAATACCGGTTAATTTTTCATAATGATTTGGAAACTCAAAGCTGACACCTATTTTTTCATATAAATTATATTTCCATTCGCTTAAAGGTTTATCCATAATATTAATGGTTCCGGAGTAATTCTTTAAAAGCCCTATCAGTAATTTCTGCGTTGTGCTTTTTCCAGCTCCGGAAGGGCCTAAAAACCCGAATATTTCTCCGGGGTTGATTTCAAAATTAAGGTTTTTCACTGCTTTTACTTTACTACCCGGGTATATAAAATCCAGATTATTGGCTCTAATCATAAAAAACTCCTGAGTATTCAATACAATTTATATCATTGTATAGCATTAAATAAAAAGAATAAATCTTAAAATTTTTTTTATGTGATTTTTTTATACTCTTTTGACTTTATCTTTATATAAATTAAAAATAAATCCATAGATTATAAAAATACGCATAGGCCAAATATTTGTAAAAAAAAAGTTTTTCTTTTGATTTCCTGTAATAATTCTGATATAATTTTCTGTCATGAAAAGAAAAAGTGAAGCAAAAATTATTAGAATTGTTGAAGAATATATAAACCAAGAAAATTTTGAATATGAAATTCAAGAAGAATATATACGAACAGGAGTTGAGTTTATATCAGGAACGTATTCCGATATAATTATTCATCCGTTAATCGAAAATAAAGTAATCCGTTTTATTGCTTTAAACTTTTTAGATGAACCCACTGACCTTAGGCCTGAGTTTCTTGAAGCTTTACTGAAAATTAACTTTGACACTTTGCTTGGAAATTTTTGCCGCGATCTTGACGGAAAAACGTATTTAACTGTTGATTTTCCTATAAAAGAAAAAGGAATTACCAAAGAACAGTTTAAACTTTGTTTGTATTCAATAATAATTATTCTAGAAAAATACGTTCCAATTTTAAATCAAATTCTAAATACAAACATTCCTTTGCGTGAAGTCTTTTTTTATATTGAAGGCGAAGTTGAATGATTCCGGTTAACTTTTGTAACCTATGCAAATCATCAGATATTAAACATTTATACCGTATTAAAACGGCAAAACCTGAATTTAAAGTATCAAAATGCAGTAATTGCGGGTTAATTTTTCAAAACCCCAGATTTTCGGATGCAGAAATCAATGATTTTTATAAAGAAGAATACTATACAGGCTCCGCGGATTTTTCTTATATTGATGAACGCGTTAATTTTAAACATTCTTCATACGTCTGGGACAAAAGAATTAAAAAGTTAAAAAAATACCTTAAAACAGAGCCTAATAATAGTCCCCGGTTTTTAGATATAGGGTGTTCTTTCGGAGGTTTATTACAACGTGCACAGAATTTCGGGTTTGAACCATATGGAATTGATATTTCAGATTACTCAGTTACATACGCACGTGAAAAACTCGGTTTAAATAACGTTGTTTGCGGGGAGTTTAACCCTGATATGTACACTGAAAATTTTTTTGATATTATTACCATGGTTGAAGTGATTGAACATGTAAAAAATCCGGAAAAAATTATTAAGGGTATTTATAAAGTTTTAAAACCAGGTGGCATTGTTTTACTACAGACAGCTAACATGGATGGGGTTCAGGCAAAAAAAGGCGGCTCAGAGTATCATTATTTTTTACCCGGACATTTGTTTTATTTTTCAAAAACAACATTATTGGAATATCTTAAAAAGGCCGGGTTTTCTGACAGTAAGGTTTTTCATGGTGTAGATTTCGGCTTACTTCCCAAGCTTAGAAAAAGCACCGGAAGTTTTAAAAATTGGTATGACTATTTTAAATGGTTAAGAATTTCGTATTATCATCTTAAAAGCCAGGTTCATTTAGGCAATTTTGCGTTAACAAGCAGTATGGTTATTTATGGATTTAAATGATTTAAAACTTGAACCCATATCAGAGAAGGATTTTTCAATACTTGTAAAAGCATTTCAAAATTACTCTCTAGAACTCGATGCAAACAGCCATATACGCGGCATTCATGCTGAAAATTTTATCAAAACGGTTTTAAAAAATCCAAAGCGCAATGTATTTTGGTTAAGTTCTTTACGAAATAAACTCGGATTCTCCATTGTTACTATGGAACGGTTATGGCCGGATGTTGAAAATTTTATTGGAAAAATCAATGAATTTTACGTTTTCCCGGAATACAGGCAACAGGGAGTTGGAAAACACTTTGTTGCTCTATTAAATGACTATTTTAAGGAAAATAAATGCAAGCAAATCGAATTGGAAGTATTGTTTTCAAATGAACGCGGATTTTCTTTTTGGAAAAGCTTTGGATTTGAAACGAAAAAGTACTTAATGCAGATGGATATTTGATGAACCTGGTTCTTATGTAAAATTATCACGGGAATTTTTCAAGCTTTTCTTTACTATAGCTAAAAATTTACGTAAATTGAATAGACTAATAAATTTACGGAGAAATGTTATGGGAATGACAATTACAGAAAAAATTCTCGCTGCACATGCAGGAAAAGAATTTGTTGAACCCGGAGAATTAATAAACTGTAAGGTTGATTTGTGTTTAGGTAATGACATAACAGCGCCGATTGCTATTCAGGAGTTTGAAAGAATTGGAGCTGAAAAAGTTTTCGATAAAGAAAGAATAGCTTTAGTACCTGACCATTTTACACCGAACAAAGATATAAAAAGCGCTGAACAAGTTAAAGTTTTACGTGAGTTTGCTAAAAAACACGATTTAAAATATTACTTTAAAATTGGAAAAATGGGAGTAGAACACGCTCTACTTCCTGAGCAGGGATTAACTCTTCCCGGAGATGTAATTATCGGTGCGGACAGCCATACTTGTACATATGGCGCACTTGGAGCTTTTTCAACAGGAGTTGGCTCAACCGATTTGGCAGCAGCGTTTGCCACCGGAGAAGTTTGGTTTAAAGTCCCGGAAAGTATTAAGTTCACTTTCAATGGAAAACTTAACAAATGGGTTTCAGGAAAAGACTTAATCTTGTATACAATAAGACAGATAAGCGTATCAGGCGCTCTATATAAATCCATGGAATTCCACGGCGACACAATTTCCGGTTTATCTCTTGAAAGCAGGTTAACCATGGCTAATATGGCGATTGAAGCCGGCGGTAAAAACGGTATTTTCCACGTTGACGATAAAGTTCTGGAATATGTAAAAAAACGCGCGAAACGTGATTGGACTGTTTATGAATCAGATAAAGACGCTAATTACGTTCAAGAATTTGAATGGGATGCAACAAAAATTCAGCCTCAAGTTGCTCTGCCTCCTCTACCGGATAAAGGCGTTGATGTTAGCGAATGTACTGATATAACAGTTGATCAGGTTGTAATTGGTTCATGTACGAACGGCCGGATTGAAGATATGCGTGAAGCAGCAGAAATATTAAAAGGCAAAAAAGTTAATCCTAATGTGCGGTGTATTGTAATCCCGGCAACTCAGGAAGTTTATATGCAATGTCTGGCAGAAGGCCTTGCTGATATTTTCGTTGAAGCTGAAGCCGCATTGTCTACACCAACTTGCGGTCCTTGTTTAGGCGGTCATATGGGTATTCTTGCTAAAGGTGAAAAAGCTATTGCAACAACGAATAGAAACTTTGTAGGCAGAATGGGTCATCCTGAATCTGAAGTTTATCTTTCTAATCCAGCAGTGGCAGCAGCAAGCGCAATTAAGGGAAGAATTGCTCATCCAGAGGAAGTTTTATAATAAATATCCCGGGGTATAAAAAATGAACATTGCATTTATTGGAGGCCGGGCTTGTGGTAAATCAAAAGTATCACGCAGGTTGTTTTATTTAACCAAACGGCCTTTATTTCAACTTGATGAATTAATCGTTTATGAACAATCAGGAATGAAAATTCCTGAAATTGTGAAAAAGTACGGCTGGGAACATTTTCGCGAAGTTGAATATCAAGTTGTTAAAAAAGTATCAAAGATGCACGGTTCCATTTTAGACTGCGGTGGTGGAGTTATTATTGATTTAGATGACTCGGGTAATGAAATTTATTCGGATAGAAAAATAAATGTATTAAAGACAAATTCTTTTATCATCTGGCTTAAACTCGATGTTTCTTTAGTTGCGGAAAAAATTGAAAATGATCCTGACCGACCCAACCTATCAGACAATAAATCCTTTTTTGAAATAATGGAAAGACGTATGCCTTTTTATAAAAGAGCATGCGATATGGAATTTGATATGAAAGGCCATACAAAAAAAAGTGCGGCAGCAGAAATATCAAATTTTCTTAATAATAAGGGTATTTGGTAGAAAAAAAATTTTGTATATGGTATAATTACATAATAATTATTTAAAAAGGATGTAATATGAAAAAACTCTCAGTTATATTGTATGTATTTGGTTTTATGCTTTTGTTTTTCGGGTGTAAAAAAGGCAAAGGATTAGAAGGTGTTTATCAACTTAAAACACAATTTCCTAATAAAATTGTAATGACTGAAACTATAAAAATAATGAAAGAAGGAAAATTTGAAGAGATAGTATTAACCGATCATCCTAGTTTAAAAACCAAGCCAGGACATAAAAAAGGAAGCTGGAAACAGGAAGGTGATTTTTTAGTTGTTAATTTAGAAAAAGAAATACAAAAATATAAAATAATTAAACTCACTGATAAAAACCTGTCTTTACAATTATGGGATTCCTTTATTAAACAAGGAGGATTTGAAGTTAAAGGCGGAATATCCATAATAACAAGTAAACAAGAAAAAGTAAAAATCTATACCAAGAAACCTTAGTATAGATACTATTTTATATAAAAGCCATGGACATCTAAAACTGAAATTTTCTATACTAACCACAGGACAAATATTATTTTTATTAGTCAAAAGAATTTGACTTTTAATGCGGGTGAAACTAAATTAACCGTGCATATGCATATTAATGGAGGTCTGATTATGTATAAAATATCTGGAGATTGCGTAGAATGCGGTGCATGTATTTCAGAGTGCCCCGTTGATGCAATAAAAGAAGGTTCTCCTTATACAATTACAGATGCTTGTATAGATTGTGGTAATTGTGCAGGAGTTTGTCCGGTTGAAGCTATTTCGCCGGAATAATAAAAGCAATATTAAAATAAATAATAAACTTCTTTTTCAGAAGTTTATTATTTATTTTGCCCGGGATATTCAATTCCAATCACAGTAATATCATCATTTACTTTACTATCATTTAACCAGTCTGTTATATTTACAATGATAAATTTCAACTGCTTTTCTATATCAAGATCAATATTTTTATTTAATAATTCTATAAAACGGTTTTCACCGAATTCTTCTCCTTGATTGTTAAATTCTTCATATATTCCATCTGTAAAAAGAACGAGTTTATCCTTAGGTTTAAAATCTTCAGATACAAATTTAAACTCTACGTTTTTCAAGACTCCTATCATTCCTCCGCTTGCTTTTAGAAGTTTAACTTTCTTTTCTTCATATGACAATATCATTTGGTCTGGATGCCCTGCTGATGAAAAATAAATTTTGTTTTCGTTTAAATCAATATCAACAATCATACAGGTAAAGAAAACGTTTATAACTGAATATTTATTTATAAATACGTTGTTGAATATTGAAAGAATGATATTAGGCAAGGCATCTATTTCTTTTATCTTGTCATATTCTGTTTTAAGAATCATTGTTATAAGCGCGGCCTGGACTCCGTGCCCCGTTGCGTCAGCTATTAATATTCTATAATAGTTATCTTTTAGTTTATAAATATCATAAATATCCCCGCCAACACTTATCATTGGTTCAAAATAAACAGTTATATTTAATTTATCTATTTTTTCATAATCCCGTGAAATAACATTTGTTTGAATTTTTTTAGCAAGAAATAAGTCTTCAGATATCAATTTATCCTTAATTTCAAGTTCGTTGCTTTTATTTTTTACTTCATCGTATAATTTTGAACTTTTTAGAAAAACAGCAATCTGGTCGGCGAAACGTTTTATTGCCTGAATATCGTTTTCCTCAAGATGAATATTTTTTGATATTGACAACAAAAAAAACGAACCTACAACTTCTTCACCGATACTCATTGGTATATGCAGTATGGTTTGGGGTTTTGTGGTAATTAAAAACCTTTTGTTCACAGGATTCTTAACTTTATCAAAACTGCCGGTGTCAATATTTTCATAGTAACGGATTTTATTATTAATAATACAATCTGCAACCCTGCCTCCGCCATTAAGGTCTAGAGGCAATGATGAACCAATATATTCATTTTCAATCTCCTGCAATCCGGCGGGAAGCTTGCCTGTAACAAATGTATAATCTGATCTGTTATCATTAACGAGAGTTAAAAAATTACCTTCAAAACCGTAGTTCTTTTGAAAATACTCAATAATTATTGAATAAGCAGTTTTAAAGTCGTTTGCAAGGTTTATTTCTCTGGATATTCTGTTAAAATTTTCAATTTCATTCTTGGCCGAAGTTAACTCCTCTTTTTGCTGTTCTACTAAAGAATATAATCTGGCATTTGAAATACTTAATCCAATAAAAGAACCTAGTTTATTTAAAAGTTTAATATCATTTTCATTTAAATCATTAATTCCGGTTAAAGTATATACGTTAATTATTCCAATTGGTTTATCATTAAACGAAATTGGAAGAACAAAACCTGTATAAGGGGTTTGTAAAATTTCTATTACTTTTTTATCTTTCTCAAACATGGGCAAATCTTTAATCTGCATAATATTTGGAATAAAGAAGTGTATTTTTTGAAGAAAGCAAGTACTCGATGTACAATCCGGAGGCGAAATTGTAAATTCTGATGTTTTTAAATACTTTTCCAATTCCTGAAGAATGTGATTAAATTTTTCATTTGCGGTTTTACACGATACACATTTCAAAGAATTCTCTTCATATAATAAAATCAAACCGATATCAAAATTAAAAACATTAAAAATTTCATTTAGTATTAAACCGAAAATTTGATTTAAAGACTTAAGGTTCATTATAATCTGAGATAAGGATAATACTTTTTCGTTACGTTCAAAGGATTTTAAAATGTCTTCTTTATATTGTTTTTTTCTTGTATATTGCCATGCTCTAAAAATTGATTTATAGTGTGTATTAACTAATTCTATACCTGCTTCGATATCTATGGTATCAAGCTCTGTATAATGATTAAATAATGCAAGGATTCCTATTGCCTCAGTATTATCCGTAATAGGAATATATGCAGCAGATTTAATACGCCAAAAATCAAATTTATTTTTTAAGGCCGGTAAATCCTTAACATCTTCGCTGGTAAAAAAGAGTACTTCTTTGTTATTAATGATTTTATTATATACATCATTATCTACTTGAGAATAGATACTTTTTTGAGTTATTTTTTCAAAACCATGAAAATCTTCTTCGTAGAATAACCTTTCCAAAACCAATTGTTTTTTTTCTATATCGTATAAAGTAAAGTAATATCCGTTTATGGCTTCGATTTTTATGAGTTCATCGCCGATTATTTCCAATACTTTATCAAGGTTCGTTAAACGTTTTAGTTTTTTGCTTAAAGAATCATGTTCAGATAATTCAAGACCTGACATCTAGAAATTCCCCTACATTTTAATTGTAAAAATTAACTGTAGTTAAACCCGTAATTGACAACATGTATTAATAAGTATAAAATGTCTTAATGCACAGAAAATTTTCAATAAAGCCATCGTTGCTTATCTTTCTATTATGTTTGATATCTACATTTATTTCAAGCTATTTTGATCTTGAAAGAAAAATTTTTAATATTATCGTAATTTTAAGTTTAATACTTTTTATTTTATCAATTCTTTTAATTAATAAAAGAATTTCAACCATAATAATAATTCTCGCAATTTTTACAACATTTTTCCTAAGAGCAGGAATGTATTTTCACATTAAACAAAGCAATGATATATATAACGTAAAAACGAAAATATCCGGGTTTACAGGAAAGGTTTGTTCTGAAGTAAAGTTAAAAAGAACGAGAAAAAGAAAGACTTTACATCAAGAATTTTCATTAAAAGTGGAATATTATTATAACAATTCAAAAAAAATAAAAGCAACGGGCAAAGTACTGGTAAAAAATAAATACCTATTATTTAATTTGCATAGAGGCTGTACGGTTATAGTTAGCGGATGGATTACGCATGTAAAAAAAATGAGGCAATTATCAGGGTTTAATTACGGAAAATATTTATGGAGAAATGGTTATTCTCATTTTGTGTGGGTAAAACGCGGCAAAGCTGAAATAGTAAAACCCGTTCAAGGTTCATATTTAAAAACTATTATTGAAATAAAAAACTCGCTTTATTTTCACATTTATGAAAATCTAAATTATAATGAAAATGTTCAGGATTTTATTAATGCGTTCCTACTTGGAAAAAGAGATACATTAAATGAGAAAATTAAATCAGATTTCAGGAAAGCCGGGATTTTTCATGTTCTTGCTTTAAGCGGGCTGCACATGGCAATGCTGTTTACTTTTGTTTTTGGTATTCTTGTATTATTTAACATTAAAAAAAAATCAACGTATTTAATAACCGGAATATTGCTGATTCTATTCACTATTATTGCCGGGTTAAAATACTCGTTATTCCGCGCACTTATTATGGCTTTATGCGTTGTAATTATAAAAATTTTTCAAAGGGATTCGGATTATTTAAATTCTTTATTCACAGCGGGCTTTATTATCGTTTTGGTTGACCCTGTATCAGTTTTCTCAATTTCATTTCAATTGTCATTTTTAGCAACTCTTGGAATTCTTTTATTCTATAAACCCGTTTTTAATAAACTCAGCAATATAAGATTTTCAAAATACAAAGCCGGACACTTTATTCTGTCATCGTTTTCAGTTACCATTTGTGCTCAAATTCTTATTATTCCGCTGCTTCTGCATTATTTCGGGGTTTTTTATCTGATTTCATTTTTATCAAACTTAATCGTTGTGCCTTTAGTCGGTGTAATTGCATTTATATGCATAACGGGATTTATAACTTTTTTTATTCCCTTGTTTTCTAAGGCTTTTTTCTCCGTTGCAGAGATACTAACTGAAGTTTTATTCAGGATAGTAAAAGTTTTTTCCAATATGTCATTTCTAGCATTACACATTAAAATTCCATTATATGGAGTTTATCTATATTACGTTGCTTTTGCCATGTTTATATTATTTTTAAAAACAAATTTTAAAGTAAAGAATATAAAAAAATTATTCTGTAGTTAACTATAGTCTGTTCCTGATTATTTATAAAAAGCTCTAAGTTCCCTGATAAACTCATTATCATCAGAAACATCCCGGCCCTTTAACGTTAAATATCCCCCCTGTAAAAAGCCGTCTGCTCCGGCTAAAAACGCAAGACCCATAAAATCTCTAAGCGCGGTTTCCCTGCCGGCTGCAATCTTGATAATTTTATCTGGATTAACAATTCGAAATATAGCTATGGTTTTAATAATATCAACAACGGATATTCTGCCATTGCCCTTTTCATGAACAGGAGTACCCTTGATAGGCTGCAAGATATTTAATGGAATAGAATCAACGTTTAATTCTTTTAAAGTGAATGCCAGCTCGACCCGCTGTTCATCACTTTCTCCCATACCTATTATACCGCCGGAGCATACAACCAACCCGGCTTTTTTTAAAGCTTTAACCGTGTTAATCCTTGTTTCCATTGAATGCGTTGTACAGATTTTATCATAATAACTTGGCGCTGTTTCAAGATTGTGATGGTACGTAGTAAGACCGGCTTTTTTAAGTTTGATTGCACTCTCTTCATCAATTACACCGAGAGATGCACACGGTTCAATGCCCACGTTTTCGGCGATTTCCTTTACGGTTTCAAGTATAACTTTAAACTCATCAGAACCCGGTTTAACGCCCTTACCGCTTGTAACGATACCGAACTTTTTTGACCCGATTTGTTTTGCTTTTTTGGCAGCCGCAACGAGTTCATCTTTTTGTTTTAATGAATATTCATCCACATCCACGTTATGATGCGCAGATTGAGCGCAAAACGAGCAATCCTCGGAACATTTGCCGCTTTTTGCATTGATTATTGTGCAAGCATTAACGTTATTCCCTTTAAACTTGGCTTTAACTTTTGACGCAAGGGAAACTAAGTCTAAAAGATTTCCTCCGGCAGTTCTATATAATTCCACAGCCTGTTCATATGTAATATACTGTCCTTCTAATATTTTATACGCTGATTTGATTTTATTATCTATAAATTCCATAGATAATAATCTATATATAAGGTAAAAGAAGTCAATTTTTGTTTTACTTTTTTTACACTGCGGCCAACTGTTGGAATTTGAACAGTTATTAAAATTGTATTCAGCCATAAATCATTTGATGATTTTTTTATAAAACTTACAGGTTTATAAATATGGGAAAATAATCTATTGTTTAATGTAAGGGGTATAAAAACAAAGTTTGCAAAGGATTTATTCAAAACGTGTAGTACTAATAAATATTACAATACGAAACATGCAATATTAATAGCGAACAGTAAATTTACAGAAACCGTTGTGGATTATTCCAGAAAAACAAAAATTATGCTTATAGAGGGTGAAACTATGCAACAAATGAAATAATATTAACAAATTTCAAAGAAAATAGAGTTTATCACCAAATAAAAAAATTTTTGTTTTTATATAATCCCATACTGTTCAAAATCCAACATACTTCTGTTCAAATTTGAACATTTATAATACTAACCAAAATTTTACTCAAAGTTAAATGTAATAATAGTAAACATTTAATAAAAATCACAAATAAAATTTAATTGGCATAGGAATTGCTCTAAATTCAATACAATTATGTTTTATTGAATATTTTAGGAGGAATACAATATGACACCAAAAGATGTTATGGAAATGATCAAAAAGAATAATATACAGATCATTGATTTAAGGTTTATGGACTTTCCGGGAATGTGGCAGCACACTTCTTATCCGGTATCCATGTTAGACGAAGATGTTTTTGAAGAAGGTTTCGGATTTGACGGTTCTTCAATCCGCGGATGGCAGGCAATTAACGAAAGCGACATGCTTATCGTTCCTGATCCGTCCACTGCTAAGGTTGATCCGTTTTGCGAAATACCCACTTTATTCATGATTTGTGATATTAAAGACCCTATTACAGGCGAAGACTATAACAAAGACCCAAGAAACGTTGCTAAAAAAGCTGAAGCTTATTTAAAGTCAACGGGAATTGGTGATACAGCTTATTTCGGACCTGAAGCAGAGTTTTTTATTTTTGACAACGTTCAATACCAAACAGACGCAAGCCAGAGCTTCTATTTTATAGATTCTATTGAAGCTCAATGGAACACCGGCCGCGACGAAGAAGGCGGTAACAAAGGTTATAAAATCAGACACAAAGAAGGATATTTTCCTGTTCCGCCAACAGACCATTTTCAAGATTTAAGAAGCAAAATGGTTCTTGAAATGGAAAAAATGGATTTGACAGTAGAATGTCATCACCATGAAGTTGCAACCGCTGGTCAGGCTGAAATTGATATGAAATTTGATTCAATGGTTACTATGGCTGACAAATTATTGATGTACAAATACATTGTTAAAAACGTTGCAGCTAAAGACGGATACACTGTAACTTTTATGCCTAAACCTCTATTTCAGGATAATGGTAGCGGTATGCATTGTCACCAGTCAATCTGGAAAGACGGTAAGCCTTTATTCGCAGGTGAAGGCTATGCGGGATTATCAGAAACAGCGCTTTATTACATTGGCGGGCTTTTAAAACACGCTAAAGCTTTAACAGCTTTCACAAACCCGACAACTAATTCATACAAACGCCTTGTTCCTGGATTTGAAGCACCGGTTAACCTTGCTTATTCATCCAGAAACAGATCAGCGGCAATCAGAATACCGATGTATTCTAATAACCCTAAAGCAAAAAGAATTGAAGCTAGATTTCCGGATCCAAGCTGTAACCCATATCTTGCATTTTCTGCAATGCTTATGGCCGGCCTTGATGGAATTCAAAATAAAATTGATCCGGGCGAAGCGCTTGATAAAGATATTTATGATCTTCCTGCTGAAGAACTTGCTAAATTTGAAACTACTCCGGCATCATTAGCAGAAGCTCTAGACGCTTTAAAGAACGATTATGAATTCTTACTAAAAGGAAATGTATTTACTGAAGACGTTATTGAAACGTGGATAGACTATAAATTAAATGAAGAAGCGAAAGCTCTTGATTTACGGCCTCACCCCTACGAGTTCTTCCTTTATTATGATATTTAATTAATACGGAAGAGCTTTTTACCGGCTGTACGCTTATAGAGTGTGCAGCCTATTTTTTTTGTCTAAATAAAAATTATATAAGATAATTAGAAAATTTTTTCAGCCTGAATTTATAATTCTCCAACTCACTGGTTTTATTTTTTTTCTCTAACCCATTCACAATTATTTCATAAAATTTCAATAACTGCTCCACCGCACCACGCTTTTGCAGTTCATCCGCATACAATTTCTTGCTAATAAACTTTTCCAAAGAATAAAATCTCCATTCGTCAAGATAATATTCAGACATGGATAACTGTCCCGAATGCCCTCCATATTTAACCGTTAATTCTTCATCAATAAAACCAACGGGTTCATGACTAGAAATTCTAAGCCACAAATCATAATCTTCGCAAACAGGCAGGGATTCATCAAAATATCCGTATTTATCAAAAACGCGTTTATCGAACATCACCGTAGAAGCGCCTATCATAGTTAGGGGCAGGCATTTTTCAAATACATTCCCGCCAAACTTTTTATATTTTTTGGGTCTGTTAACAGATTTCCCATTTCGTATCCATTTTTCTCCAGTATGCGAAATTAGAAGTTCTGGATTTGCTTTTATAAAACCATATTGTTTTTCAAGTTTTGTTTTGTCCCACTCATCATCAGAATCAAGAAGGGCAACGTATTTATATTTGGATTGCTTTATGCCTGTATTTCTCGTTATACTTACACCGGAATGAGAAATAGTAATGAGTTTAACTTCGGGGTAATTTTGCTTAATAATGCTAGCAGTATTATCAGTTGAGCCGTCATCAACCACTATAATTTCTCCGGGGTTTAAAGTCTGGTTTAATACAGAATCAATTGCTCTTTTTATTAATTCCTGTCTATTAAAAACGGGTATGATAACGCTGATATTGTTCATGTTAATAAAATAATACCTGAAATGTTTTTTGAATTTTAAACGCAAAAATTTTATGCTTAAAATATGAAAAGTATCATTCTTAGATATTTTTATTATTTAAAATTTCAGCTATTTTGTATTCTGCCGATACAGGAGATTAGAAATCCATATTTTAAAAAGGTAGAAAAAGTGAATTACCGAACCATTATATTATTAATACTTATTTCAGTTATCTCATTTAATTTAAGCGCAATGAATTATAAAAATGACCCTGGGCTTGAAAATAAAAACGGGGTAACAATGGAAAGAAACCCTGAAAGTGACAATACGCCGCGTTATAATATGCGCGTTTTTATTAAAGTTCATAAAGTTATTTATGAACAGCAGGAGCCTGTTTTCATACGGTTCTTTGTTAAAAATCAGGAACGCAAAAATATAGATTTAAAAATTGCTGCAATGGATTTCTTAAACTTCACTTTCACTGTTAAAAACTTAAAAAATCAAATGATTGGTGAAAGAAATACATTTTATCTCTATAAAAGAAGAAATAGTGATAATAGAAACTACCGCACAATACGCCTTGCTCCCGGAGATATTTACGGTAAAACTATTGATATCAGTAAACTTTTCAGGCTTGATAAAATTGGTTATTACATCATTCAGGGGTATTTTTATCCCGTGCCTTATGGTTTTCACGATATAAACCACTATCCTTCTAACAAAATCCGGATTCAAATCCGTTATGGAAAAAGAAGAATGCGCGTTGCCAGAGAACTTAAAAAACGCATGATGCATGACCTTCAAAGAAAGCGCAGCCCTTATGAAACAATTGAATTTATTTTAAATTCAAAACTAAGAAAAAACTGGAAACATTTTTTCCGTTATATTGATTTGGACCGTTTAATTGAAATATATCCGGATTATTATAAACAATACCGTGATGTAAGGCCGTCAAAACGCATCGCTGTTTTAAATAAGTTTAAAGAATACTTAAAAAATTATCTTGAAGAGCAAATGGTAGCTCATGAAGTTTACCGGACTATAATTAACAGAGAAGATGCCAAGGTTTTTACAAATATTATTTACCGTTACAGAGGTTCCAAGTTTAAAAAGCGGTATGTTTTCCGTTTATACAGACGAGGTAAATACTGGTATTTATATCATTTCTATGTAATGAATTTAAAACTAACGCGTCAGGAACTACGCGCTGTAGAGGAACGGGAAAAAGAAATGAAAAATCAAAGACCTTCACAGGAACGCCCCGGAGTTATCCCGAGATATGATTGATTATTTAACCAGCGCCTGAGGAAAGTTAGGGCTTTCGGGATTGACAACGAGTTTTCTATGTGAAGGCGATATAATTAAATCCATATCCTCCATTGGAACAGCGCCTAATAAAACATCATCTCCCATTATTAAAGCGCCGGCAAAGCAAACCCGGTTTTGGAAACCAACTTCAATTGGCCCAGCATATGGAACCAGACTTTTTCTGCCGTCTGCTGTAATAACTTCTCTTTTGTTTTCTTCTATTATTTCAAGTTCAAGTTGAAGTGCAACATGTTCAGGTATGCATAAAGTTAATGCACCGGTATCAACAAGCGCTTTGACGTTAAAAGGCTCTAAATTTGATTTCTTTGGATTTTTAAGTTTAATATTAGCGTATATATATCCCATAGGTTTTCCTTTTTATTTTTCTCCGTCAAGGTCAACTAATTCAAAAACTCTTTGAATTCTTTCAGTATCTCCTCATATCCGTACATTACCCTTCTCATGAACTCTAATGCTAAGCCGTTCTGCCGGAGTTTTATCGTTCCCATAATTATCTTTATCATCAGAATCATTACCGGATATTTCAATAACGTTTTTATTCATTTTATAATCCATATTTATATTATACGTTATTTGTAAAAATTTGCAAGCGAGATTTAGTTGCCTAGATTGTTTAGGTTTGTTTTTACTCTGTGTTTTTTATTATTTTTAGTATCTGTTAAAATGTTTTCTTTTGATTTAATTGTATTAATATTTTCTCTTTAAATCTTGCCAAAGATTAAAAATCCATCACGAAATATTAATTCGTTAAAACGATTTTTTATCGATAAATCTATAAGATCAACGGGTTTGGACAAATCAAAAATTAAATCTCCATAAAATGAAAAAAACATGAAGCATGTAATCCATCCACTGCTAAATCAATATCATTGTTTTCCACATTATCATCCAAAGAAGAACCAAATAAAAAAATTTTTTTAACATTGTATTTTTTTGCTAAATCAATAATTTTTGATTTATCAATTTCTGAAATCATTTTTAAACCTTTCCA
>CALGPD010000035.1 GCA_937960625.1 uncultured Spirochaetia bacterium
CCGTCAAGGCCGGATGATGTTAAATTTTTATTCGCTTCAGAAATTTCATCTTTATGACTTAAAAGATTGAAATAAAAGGCAGCGTAAAAACCGTATTTAAACGTTTTGGTTAAATACAAATACCCTGTTTCAAATCCAAATCCTGAATAACTGTCGCGGTTATGTAACCGGTCAGCAGATTCATATAGATTGGTTCCAATACAATATTTTAAAGCCCATATAAAACTATGCGTTCTTCCGAATTTTAATATAAGCGAGATATCCGCAAATAAGTACCCTACATATTGAGAATTATATCCTGATTTCGCGTTGTCATCTGTTTTTGAAAAAACGTATATCTGATGGCTGAAATTTACGTTAACCGCAACACCGATATTATAATAATCTCTAAAATCCGTTGCAAAAATCCAGAAACCCACGCCTGGAGAAAAATCCAAGCCAATGTTTACTCCCGATGAAAAGTTAAACCCGAGGTACATGTGTTTTCTGTCTCCAATTTTTTTCCTGAACTCTTTTTTTTCTTTTGCTTTTCGTTTTTCTTCTAATTGTTTTTTTCTTTGAAGGGCCTTTTTATATTCAATTTTTGCTTTTGCTATTTTTTTTTCAAAATCCGGAGTATTCAATAGCCATGTATTGAATTCTTTTGCAGCTTTTTCTAAATCATCGTGAATCTTGCTATAATTAACAATAGTGGTATTATATTCTTTCAGAGCTTTTTTATAAAATGCTAAAGCTTTTGGAGTTGAAGTTCTAAAAAGAAATTCGCATTCGGATACAATATATTCTTTATTTTGCCATACTACTACAACTTTATTAGTAAACCTAAATCTAGATTCAACTTTAACTTTGTATTTTTCCCGTTGTTTTAGGTTTAATTTTTTATTAGCATGTGCGGCAAACAACGTGTTGGAATTTATAAGCATTAACGTTGTAATTATTAAAATAAAGTATTTAAGTCTGTACATTTTATTTTTTTCCTGATTAGCCTATGTTAAATAAAAATGATAAAACAAATCCAAATATCGGAAAATTATTATTTTTATCATTTGGCCTGATATACCAAATAAATTTTAAAGAAAAAAGATATCTTAATGATTTTGGCATGATCAATAATTCACTTGCTAAAGCAATGTAGAAATTGTTTTTATCGTTAAAATTTGTCTCAACTCCTATGCCCGCGTTTTGGCAGAAAAAAGTTCTGTTGCCCCCGGTTTTAAAGAACAACAATGCCTGCGCGCCTAACATGTTCGAGGTTATTTCATCTTTATGAAATTCTTTAAGTGAGTAATGTATATAATTCGTGTTAAAGTTAATTCCAAAACCAAAATTTTCGATATCGTGAATAAAAAATTTTTTTATTTCCAACCCGCCTTGAATTATTCCTGCTCCATGTTCATCGTTGTCACTCATCCTTGCTAAAAAGTAAGCATTTGGGCCGATGAAAAGCGGATTGTTCAAATGCTTGTTTATTTCAGTTTTTAGTTTTTCTGCTGAAAAAAGTGAACTCGTTGAGATTAATAAAATCAGAAATATTTGCGGTAATATATATTTGTTTCTATGCATTTATCCACCTTATTTATTTATAATGCTTATTACAATGTATCCAGCTTATCCGTTGTTCACAGAAAAAAGTCTGAATTCAGAAAATAAATTACGATTATTGAGGAATTTTTTATATAACCATGAATAACGTGAAGAAAATGTATCTTGTGTTAATTGTGGTTAGAAGATAAGGAAACTATTTCATGATTTAAAAATCATTTGCTCAATTCGGTTTTTTTGTTTGAATTATTTTTTTTCAAGTCCCTCTTGGTTCCTATTAAAATATCTTAATGGTAAACTTTAATAATAAATTTTCAATAAATTTTATATTTTACAAAATCGCTTGACACTACCGGTGTTGTATTGGATAATATTCACAAGTATTTTAGGAGAGAAGGATTAGAGTTATGAGTAAGAAGCATGCTTTTATTAAATATTTATTGGTTTTAACCGTTGTTTTATTTACAGTTAACGCATTTAGCGAGAAAAAGCCTGCCAAGCCAGCCAAGGCTGCAAAGGCCCCGGCAGTTAAAGTATATAAGGATGTTATCGTTGTAATTGATACTTCCAAGAGTATGCGCGGTGTAGGCCCTACAGCGAAAAAACTCGGTATGGGCGACCTTTCTTCAAAAGTAAAGGAAAGCGCGGCAAAGTTTGTTGATGATTTAAATACCGGTGATACATTTACTCTGGTAACTTTCAGCACACGCACTAAGTTTTACAAAACAGTAAAAATTAGTTCAGTAATAGATAAAGATAAAATTAAGAGCAATATTAATAGTATAAAGTTTGAGGGTAATGATACATTTACGTCAAGAATGATAAGAAATGTTGAAAAAAAGGTTACTCAAATTGAGAAATCCCTTAAAAACGCAGCAAATCGTAATACTATGGTTGTAATAATGTCAGACGGGCTTGATGACCCGCCAAGCGTGGCAAGGCGTTCTAAACTTAAACTAAAAGAATATGGAAAAGCTACAAGGCCGAGCGGTTCTCCTATGTATATTTATTATTTACATTTAAGCCCCAAATCCGTAACCAAAGAGCAGCAAAAAAGAATTGAAGTTTTGCGCGGCGGAAGAGGCGGAAGAACAACTGTGACACAGGCAGATCCTTCAGGCGGAAACCAAAAAGTTATTGAACGCGCTGTTGATAAAACCAAAAAAAATTATAAAGATGATACAACGAAAAAAGCTGAAGCAAAGAAGGCGGACAGCGGTTTTATGGGATTTATAAAAGCGAACTGGTGGTGGTTATTGCTTGTTCTACTCGTTGTAATTGCCGGAATAGTGCTTGCAATCATGATGTTTTCAGGCGGTAAAAAGAAACCTAAACGTTATATGATTGGCCATCTTATTTACGGAGATAAAAAATCTAATCATCAGGAAAGCAATAAGCTTAATCTTGCTTCTGTTAAAAAAGGCTATATTAAAATCGGAACTACTAAAATGGATGATATAACTTTACGCGGAATTAGTTTTCCGGGGATTTCAATTTACGGAAATAAACAGGGCGGAAAAGACGGTTTTGATATAAGTGAAGAAGACTTAAAGAAAATAAATATCATTCAGCAGAAGAAAGACGGAGTGCTTTCATATGATGATATTTTTGAAATTGAAAGTTTTGAATTTACTATAAAATTAAAGCCTTAGATTACTATATTTTTGTAATATAAACCGAAAGTTAAAATTAAATTTTTATATGCTTAAAAACCCGGTTTAGATGGCGATAATGGAAAAGGTAAATTGATATTTTATTATAAATAAAATTTAATAGTGATGTATGTATAAAGATACAACCCAGGAAAAATTACAAAGCTTTAATGAAATTGATAAAACAGGCAGAGATGATATAATAGAATTGCCTGAAAAAATTGTTACTAATGAAAGCAGCGATTTTAAATCAAATAATTTTAAACTTAATGGTCTTTTATCGCTATTGTTTTTATTATTAATATTATTCGTTGTTTCGGCAGTATTAATAAATAACTATTTTGCAGACAAACAACAGGCTAAGGAACGGATAGCATTATCCGGTAAGCAGGTTTCAAAAAAATTTAAATCTTCCTTAAATAAAAAGGGAAAACAAGATAAATTAAAAAAGTACCGTGAAATAATAACCCGTTATAATAACGGAAGTAAAAAAGAAGAGCGTGTAGAAATCCATAAACGCGGAACGGGAATGAATGATTATGATAATTATAAGCCCGGTATCGCAATTAAGGTAAAACTCGGTGTACTTGATGTTATAAATTATATCAATTTACTTGCGCGTTTAAACGGATTTTATAGGCTTGAGCGTTTTACTTTAGGCAAACGCGACCCTAACCTTGTTTTTGCAGGAGAGGTGTTGAAACGGCCTAACGGTCAAAAAAGTGTGGTAAAAAAGCGTGATTTTCTATGGAAATACGCGATTTTAGATTTAAAAAGGAATTATAGAACAATTTTCTTTAAAATTTTGAAATTCAAAAAAAAAATTCGTATGTTTGAAAAAAGAAAGGTTGACAATTTTAAGAAAATATCTATAATGAAGCAAGGTTTGGTGAAAGTATTAAATAGTTCTTTCATTCAAAACCAACGAGATTTAATTAAGGTATTAATAAACAGGTTAGACAGTTTACCTGTTATTTATAAATAACAATATATTAATAAATTTTTTATGATTTTTTGGTATATTTATACTAACATGAATTAGGAGGTCATTAAATGGCTAGAGATGAATTCCCACGGGGTCCGAATTTATTCCATCCAGAAAAGCCATCAGCGGTAGGTTCTAGGAATTCTCTTATTCAAGAGGGTCGGGATAAACATACTGAGGCGAAATTAATTATTAATGAAGAAGTCGATAAAATTCTTAATCACGTTCAGGAAAAATTACCACCTGAAGTACTCGTGAAAATGGATGTTATGGGCACAATCAAAGACAAACTCTTTAACTATGTTAACCAGACATACACTAACATGTATAACAGATATATGGTTACCATGGAAGATGAAATGCAGAAAAAGACTCGCGATTTCATTGATAAAGAAGAGTATAGAAGTTTAGCGCGGTATACTCCAAGAGAAATCGCGGAACTTCTGGATAAAATCGGTGGTATGGATAAGTTTAACACCGGTGAGATTGACAAATCAATGATTAACATGTATGGTCACCTTCAAGGACACATTCAAAGAGGTATGAACGACCTTGAAAATGAAACCAATAGCTTGTTACGTCAGAAAACAGATGTAGGCGCGTTTGTGCGAGGTGAAAACGCTTATTCAATTGTTAAGTGTTCTTTCAAAGACAATAAGTTTAAGCCTAAAACAGTAACAGATGTTAAGCTTTCAATTAACATTTTATCAAGTGAGTTGATAAGCCCGATTTTCCATTATCAAGTAACTATTGATTATTTAATCAGAGACTTAATCAGCAAACACATTCTTGATTTAATTGATAAAGAAATTGAAGTGCTTAAAGATGAACTCGTTGATGAGGGCAAACCTGAATTGTCAGATACAGAGGTTATTTTTGAGAAAATTAACCGTATAGAAAACTATACTGACGATGACTCAGAATCCGAAGATTCAAAACGCTATACTTATATGGCAAAACGTCTTATGGATAAAATCGGCGGGATTAGAAGTGAAATACCTTTTAATGAATACGATGCTCTTAATGTCCGTGAAAACATTAAAGCTATAATAGACAACGAGAACATCCGTAACCGTGGTTATAACACAGCGATTAACTCAATTACTTCTATTCTTGATACTTCAAAAATGGGTTATCAGTACATAGAAAACCTTAAAAACGCAAGAAAAGTTGTTATCAAAGAGTATGAAGATGTAATTGAAGATGCGCTTCCTGATGAGCGTTATCAAATCATTATGTCTTACTATGACCAGGAACAACTTCTTGTTGAACGAGAAGCTTATGATGTTCAGTATTCTGAGCTTTTAAAAGAACTTGATAAAATCTGGGATGTATTAATGACGATTTATCAAGAAAAGAAACCCCGTTCTAAAGGTATTGGCGATTTTGATGATCTTTACAATAAATACTATTCAAAAATAGTTAAGAATAAAAAGAAAGAATTCGTTGAATGGGAAGAAGAAGAAGCAGACAAATTATGGGATGAGATTACTTTTATTCCTCCTGAAGATTCAGAAGTTGAAAAACTCAATAGAACTTATCAGTATGAGAAATTATACGGTAAAAATAAAATTATTATTATGAGAAAGAAACTTCAAAAAATCTTCGGTCATGAAAATCCAATTATACGTGTTGTACTTGAAGAGCGTATTGATTTTCTTGAAGAAAAATTTGACGAATATAATCATAAAATTAACCCTTACCATTTACAAGGCGGTTTACTTCTAGATATTGATATTACTTCAGTTAAGAAGAAAAAACACACCTTATACGGTATGGCAAACGTACTAAACGAATTCCTGCACGGAATATCAAAAGGTTTCCAAGATGCAGCATTTGCTTCATTTGCGCGTAGACGTTCAACTGTACGTTCTGACCTTGAAATGCATTTTGATTCAGGCGCAGGTATGGCTGATGAGGAAGACGCACCAAAAGGTTTATCAGACTATGATTTAGCAGGTGATATGGAAATAACTCAATCACCGACAGACACTACAACAACGACAATGTCTGATAACAGCGGAGATGATGGCGGTGGCGGTGGAGGCATCGACCTTCAAGAACTATAGAAAATAGTTTACTTTGAAATAAATCAAAAAAGCCCGTTATTTTTAGCGGGCTTTTTTTTATTGCTTTATTTATTCAAAAAAAATATTTATGTAACATGTTTCACGTTAAAATGATTATTCTTTTAGCAAATAATCATAATTTTTTTTTTTTATTAGATTTTTTTTTTACTCTACCGTATAATAAACGGAAAAATAACATAATCATAAAGGATTAGGGGTATGGAGAACGATTTAACGTATTTTGGAACAAGGAGCGGCTTTAACATGGCCATCCGTCATTGCAAGAAAGTAATTGAATACAACGCAAGAGTATCTAAAAGTACTAATCTTGCTGATATTATCAATAACTCATTGGATAATCAAGAAATTCAAAATGAACAGATTAACCCGGTTTTGGGCATGCTGATTGCGGATAAATACGGATACAATTTTAAAAGTATTAATCTTCCCTCAAGAGTTGAAGATTTTGAAAAAATTGTAGACGAGACAAGTAAATGGACAGGTATCGATATGATAGTTTCTTACTATCATCCTAAATTAAAACAATGTGTAATAAACCCAAAAGTATTGCAGCATTGGCAAAATGTTGCTGACTTATCTAAGGATGAGATTTTAGTAGTTTATGCAAAAGTTTTAGGTTCGGATAACGATATTCCGGAAATTTCTTCTAAAGCTATTGACGCTTTATTTGAATTGGTTAACGGTAATATACCGACAACGAATAAAGATTTTATTGCGCAAGGAGTTTCAACACCTAAGCCCAAACCAGAGCCTGCTGCAGCGGCGCCTAAACCCAAACCGAAACCAACCGGTGGCGGCGGTAAAAAGCGTATGTCAGGTAAAGTTTCCGTACAGGTTTCTAATGAATTATTTCATAATGGAAACGTAGAAGCATGGAAAAATATTATAGAAAGTTATAATCATAAATATCCTAATTGCGAAGTTGTAGTTTTTTATGATAATGAAGTAATAAATAACTTAAACGCTCTTTTCAAATGGGGTAAAGTTAAAATGGGTAATGTAATTATTTATCAGGTTATTGGAAGCGATTTCAAGGATGTTTCAAAATTAAAACGTTACTTATACGAAGGCGCAAGCCACCGGTATGAAAAATTCTTAGAAAAACCGGTCAACAAAATATTAAATCTATTCTAATGGTTAGGGGTTGAAGATGAACGAAATACACTATTTTAGTAAAGAGACTTATGATACAGGAGAAGAATTACAGGCAAAACTCGGTGTTCGTGGAAACAGAGTAATGGAATTAGCTTCAATCAAACTTCCAATCACTCCGGGTTTTATTTTTGATACAGGTGCTGTTAATAAAATATTAGACGGTTCGCTTAATGTTGAAGAAAAAGTTCAGGAATTCGTTTCTTATGTTGAAAAAGATGTACAAAGAAAATTCGGCGAAAGCGCAAATCCTTTGTTTTTTAAGGTTGTGCTTAGCCCTGATATGGAACTTTTATCATTTAGTTCAATACACAATGTAGGTTTGAATGATGATATAGTAACAGGTTTCGCGAAGTTTGTCGGCGAACAATTTGCATACGAAGAATATAGAGATTTGTTTGTAAATATTGGAACGAAACTATATGATATGAGTAAAAATGATTTTAAAAAAGCAGCAGGGGATTTATTTGTTAAAAATGACCTTGAAAGCATTAAGCAGGTCATTGCCAAATATAAAGAATTGATGGGGGATAAAGTTCCTCAGGATCCTTATAAACAGCTTGCAAGTGTTATAAAACGTCTTGCAAATATTTATCTTGAAGGTGAAAAAGAAGTAGGAAACGATGATGCTGAAACCGGCATACTTGTTCAAATGATGGCTTACGGTAATTACGGTGAAAATTCATCAGCCGGAAGTTATTATTCCAGAAATATTGTAACCGGAGACAACGAGTTACAAGGACAATTTTTTTCGCAGGAGTTTCACGCTGACCTTGATAAAGGAACGGATATTAAAAAAATTCAAAAAGAATATTTAGACGAATTAACAAGGATAGCTGAAAATTGCGAAAACCATTTTAAAGAAATTAGAGAAATTAAATTTACAATAGAAGCAGGAAAGCTCTGGTTAATTGACCAAAGCCCTTGCGATAAAAAATCAACTCAGGCAGAGATTAGAACTTTGCTTGACCTTCGTAATAAAGACATCATTGATGATTATTATTTGGTTAAAAAAATTCCACCTCATCAAATGAATGAATTATTGCATCCTATAATTGATACGAATTCTGTCAAGGCTTTTAAAAATTATAAAGGCGGTATTTCAGGTGCTCCTGGTGCTGCTATAGGAAGAGTCTTCTTTTCTACACCTGAATTGATGGAAGAATACAGAAGGCGTTTAAAAACCGGTGAAGATACAAGGCTAATTCTAGTTATGGAATCTACCTATGCAGAAGACGTTAAAGCTATTGAGGTTTGTACGGGAGTATTAACAGCAAAAGGCGGCTATTCTTCACATGCCCCTGTAGTATCACGTTCTTTAGGTAAAGTTGCAATGGTAAATCCTAAAGCAGATATAGATGTGGCTAAAAAGCAGGTTACTGTCGGTGATATTGTTATCAAGCAAGGGGATTATATAACAATGGATGTTCCTTTCCATACAGAACCGACAATATATTACGGAGAGGCAAAACTGGTTGAACCTGACTTTAAAAACAACGGTTTGTTTGATTTTGTTAATATTATCAATAAATACGTTGATAAAAGTTTTAATGTCCGCGGTAATTGCGACAACTCAAAAGATGCGGAACTTGCGCGTTCATTCGGCGCTGAAGGTATAGGCCTTTGCCGTACAGAACATATGTTCTTTGCAGAAGAGCGTATTTCGATTTTCCGTGAAATGATTATAAGTGAAGATGATAACGAACGTATGGATGCATTAAACCGTTTAATGCCAATGCAGAGAAAAGATTTTTATGAACTTTTTAAAGTAATGCAAGGTTATGAAGTAACCATACGATTATTGGACGCTCCACTGCATGAATTTCTTCCTCATACAAAGGAAACATTAAATCAGTTTATTAAATACATGGGCCAGAAAAATGCTGATATTTATACAAAAGAAGAAATTGTTGACAGGATAGAAAGATTAAGCGAGTTTAACCCCATGCTTGGGCATAGAGGCTGCCGTGTTGCAATTTCTTATCCGGAAATTTATGAAATGCAGCTAAAAGCAATTTTTAATGCTGCGGCTATGCTTATTAAAGAGGGAATTAAAGACGTTAAACCTGCTATAATGATACCGATTGTTATGGATAAAAATGAGCTTAAGTTTATTAAAAACGGTAAAAAAATAGAAGGTAAAACTATAAAAGGTATAAAAGATATTCACGATGAAGTTGCTAAGGAAACAGGAGTTGAAAAGATTGATTATAAAGTCGGTTCAATGATAGAATTGCCTTCAGCTGCTCTTCAGGCTGATGAGATAGCCCGCTATGCCGAGTTTTTCAGTTTCGGAACAAATGACTTGACGCAAACCACTTTCGGTATTTCAAGAGACGATATTAACTCGTTTTTACCTGATTATACGGAGTTTGACCTTTTACCTGTGAATCCTTTCCAGCATTTGGGGGAGCAGGTTAAAGAGTTAATTCAAATTGCAACTCAAAGAGGCAGGTTAACAAGGCCGGATTTAAAAATAGGGCTTTGCGGAGAGCACGGAGCTGAACCCGGAAATATTGATTTCTGCCGCGCAATCGGTATAAACTATGTATCATGTTCACCATATTCAGTTCCAATTGCTAAACTTTCAATTGCGCAAGAAAATATAAATAACGAATAAAATAGAAAAATTATTAATATTAAACCGCTCTATACATAGAGCGGTTTTTTTTATGTGTAATTATCAGTTAAATTTTTTATAAAACATTGTGATAAAGCAATTATTTTATCTGTTAACAAAAGTTATATAATAAATTTTATGAAAATTAACTTTAGTTAGATAGTTTTTTGAAAATATTAACTTTGTTTATCTGTACAGAATTTAATCCAAAACCTATAATATTAACATCAAGAGCAAAAAACTGCTCAAAATAAAATCCCTTAAAAATGGGAAAGCGGAGGTCCAAAATGATAACAACTAAAAAAATAAACCAAAATGTAACAGCAGTACAGAATGCAAAGGTTTGCAACATTATTGAAAACGGTGTCGTTTTCAATCAGGAAGATTTGAAAGATTTTGTTGCATGGATGCAAAAACGTGTTAATACTAAAAACAGAAATACCAAACTAATACTTGATGTACAAGTAAAAACTATTCTTGATGAGATAAAAGCTGAAAAAATTGAAATTGCTCAAAGAGATATTGACTATCTTGTTCAATATGCAGAAAATGCTGCTCCTGATTTTAACATTTTTTATAAAACGGTTAGAGCTGTATTCAGGAGGGCAAATTGCATAGCAGCTTAATTTATGTTTCAGTCTTTAAAAAGCCGTAACGGAAAAATCTTCCTTGCGGCTTTTTTAATTTATATCAGTAGCTTGTTTATGTTCTTCTTTATCTTTCATGTGTATAACTTTTAAGGATGGAATCATGCTTAAAAGAAAGATTAAATGAAACGTGAAAAACCGCCATAAAGTCATAATTATTGCAGCTTTGTTATGTGGAAATATAACTTCAAATACATGATAAGCCATTAATTCAGAGGTTCCTGAGGAACCCGGAGTAGGCACTGAATAGTTAGTAAACATAATCAACATTTGCGCAAGAATTATCTGTACAACATTTACTCCGGATAAATCAATTCCAATTGCTAATATGATTGTAATTAGAGCACACCAACGTAATGAAAAAGATATAACGGTTAAAAGAACAATATAAAATAATAAAGGGATTCTTCTCCATGAAAAATATGATTTAATAAAGTTGTTGAATAAATTAATTTCCTCAATCGTATGTCTTAGCACATTATTAAATTTTTCCGGTTTTAATAACCTGATTTTTCTTGCAAAACGTAATAAACTATGAGCAACTTTTTTAGCGCTTTTCGGCCTATAAATAGCAACTATACTTGCTGTGATAAACCAAAGAGGAAATATGGAACCATAGATTAAAAATGATAAAACTGTAACTCCGCTTAAAAGCTGTGGATAAATAATTAATGCCAGGGGTCCGAGGACGAATAAAACAAGAGTTAAACTCGCTGTATTCATGTAAGTTATTACACTGCCTCTGCCCACGGATATTCCGTTCTTTTTTAATATCCATACTTCGAGAGGCTGTCCGCCTCCTCCAAAGGGAGTGATAGCGGATATGAATTCATATCCGGTTAAAACACTCATTGCCGGCCAGAATTTTATTTTTTTATTAACTCCGCGGGTTATAATCTGCCTTCGATATGCTCCAACCACTAATGATAAACAAATTATGAGAAGGGAATAAAACAAATACATCGGTTTCATTTGTTTTATAGCCAGCCATAATTCCTGAAAATTATTTTTGCCCGTTTTATTTGGAGCTAATGCATATATTAAAACCAAGCTGACAACTGTTATAAATGTAAAAATAACAATTCCGCTTCTTAAACCCTTAACTTTTTCGCTCATATCTTTACTAACTTTCTTAACAATAAAACGTATTTATTTTTATTTTAAAAATTACTAAATACATTTATATTTATATCGACAATTAATATAATATAATAGTATTGGACAAAGCTATGAAATTTATTTTTGTAACAATTTTTTTATTATCAATTTTTTTCGTTTCATGCGGTGCTTCTAAATCTTCTGAACCCATTTCAGAAGACTCGTTGTATGAAATATACGTTGCCACTGAAATTTACGGCGGCAAAAGAGCGCTTCAAATTGTAAAAAAATACGGACTTGATAAAAAAGAAAAACTTATTAAATATTATGAATCGTTGAGAACTTTTTCAACAAAAGAACAGGAATGGAAAGATTTCTTAAAACGGGTAGACATAGAACGGGAAAAATTTTCAGCAAGACGGTTGAACCGGAAAAAATAAAAAAATCGTATTAAATATAGGCTTTACTAAATAAAATTCTTTTTTAAACCTAAATTAACTTTAACATTTAAATTAAGTATATTAAAATAATGAAAAAGAGAATTGCAATCCTGACAGGTATTTCTAAAAATTTAGGTATGGGGCATTTAACGAGAATGGCTCATTTAGCAGTTTTTTTACAAAATACTTTTGAGATTCAGTTCTTTGTGCACACAAAAGAAAATTCTGTTCCATTTCTCGATGACAAAAGATTAAGATATAGGATTGTGAATGATAATGAGCAGGAAACTTTAATCCGGAGTTTTGACCCTCATGCAATTTTTATAGACAAAAGAGACACTTTAAATAAAGATTTAAGAAAACTGCGCCGGATTTCTAAAATCTTGACTTTTGATAATGC
The DNA here is from genome assembly GCA_937960625.1 of uncultured Spirochaetia bacterium. Classification (GTDB taxonomy): domain Bacteria; phylum Spirochaetota; class CALGPD01; order CALGPD01; family CALGPD01; genus CALGPD01. The sequence continues at coordinate 12,627 of CALGPD010000035.1, forward strand.
CGGGGAAACCGCTTATGCAGACTGCTTAATTAATGCGTTGCCTTTACCAAAAGAACCCTGTATTATTTCAAATTACAGTGGAAAAGATTATCTGATTTTTAATGAAAATATTGTGAAATTTAAAAAAATCTATTCACCTTCAAGAGTGAACAACGTATTAATAAGTTTTGGCGGTTCTGACCCTGCAAATCTTTCAAAATACGTATATAACATTTTCCGGGAATTAGATTTTGATATAAACGTTAAATTCGTTGTAGGGCCTTTACATGAAAATAATCATGATTTTTCACCTTATGAAACAATTGTTACAAACAATCTTCCGGAAGAAATTTCTAAAACAGATTTATTAATAACGTCTTTCGGTATGACAGCTTACGAAGCAATTTTAATCGGCACATTACCGGTTTTAATAAATCCAACTGAATATCATAATAAACTTGCGCAGACTCTTGAACACGCTGTTAATTTAGGCGTTGGGGGACAGGAAAAAGACATTGATAGAATTAAAGCTGGAATTGTTTCTCTTATTGAGAATCCGGATACGCTTAAAAATCAATTTAAACTTTCAAGACGTTATCTTGATAATAATGGAAAGGAACGTATAAAAGATATAACTAACGAATTATTAAAAAAATCAGACCCTGAATGCAGTGTTTGCGGCAAAGCATATATGCCGGTAGTACACAGACTTGAAAAAAGTAACGTATATTTTTGTGAGAATTGCAAAACTTTATTCAGGGATAAAGATTATTTAGTAAGCACTGACTATGATGCCGATTATTTTTTTAATGATTATAAAAAGCAATATGGAAAGACCTATCTTGAAGATAAGCAAAATATCAATAAACTAAATGAAAAACGCGTTGAGATTATTAATGAACTCGTTACTACTAAAAGGCCTGTTAAGCCTTTACTTGAATTAGGCTGTGCTATGGGTTTTTTTTTAGAAACGGTAAAAAATCACGGATATAAACCTTCGGGAATTGAAATATCCCGGCATGCAGCGTCTTATTGCAAGTACACAGCTAAACTTGATGTGGAGCAAGGAGACTTCTTAAACCTTGATTATAGCCGTCCGGTTTACGAAGTAATCTCAATGTGGTATTTTATCGAACACGTGAAAGATTTCAAAAAAGTAATTGAAAAATGCCGTAAGGTTTTAAGGGATAGAGGTATAATAGCGATATCAACACCGAATTGTAACGGAATTTCAGCCCGTAAAAATATCACCTCCTATGCATCACGTATTCCGGGGGATCATTATAACGAGTTTTCTCCTGAATCTTTAACAAAAGTGTTTAACGAGAACGGGTTTAAGGTTGAAAAAATAGTATCAACCGGAGTTCATTTTTCCCGTTGGCTTGACGGGCGTAAGAACATTTTGCTTGATAATAAAATAGGGGAAAGCATTTATAAAAAGTTAGCTGCTAAGAAAAACCTTGGAGATACTTTTGAAATATACGCGCGTAAAGTTTCTCCTTCAGAAATTTAATTTTCATTGAAAATATCAGAAAAACTTATGAATAAAAAACCCGTTTTGAATGTTAAAAACATTTGAATTTTCATTGAAATGGATTATAATATAAGTATGAGCTATTCGTTGGAGTTGGTTAGAAAAGCAGTAGTAAAACAGGGCAGGGGAATGATACGTGTTAGATATAAAGACACAGGAGAGCTTGTAACCGCTGCTGTTTGTCCCGGCTGTTGGAACGACGCTGACAGAAGATTTGTTTTACTTAAACAAATGGATAAAATGAGTGTTGAGCCTGTTCATAAACATGATTTGATTGACGGAGTTTACCGGGACAAAAAACATTTTGAGGGATGCCCTCATAAAGTAAAAATTGATAAATCATGGAAAAATTTCGAACGGGTATTAAAAAAGAAAATTAATAAAACCGGGTGATTTTATTTAAAACCAACTATAATGTGAGAGGATATTATGCAAAGAAAACTGCCTAAAAGAAAAGTAAAAGTATTGGAACGAGTAGAAGATTCACCTGTTGAAAGCCCGGAAGCAAAATATCAAGTAATATTATACAATGATAACGTAAACTTTATTGATGACGTTATTAAAGCTGTTATGAGCGCGTGCAAAACATCTAGAGGCGGCGCTGAAATTATCGTTAATAAAGCGCATCACAACGGAAAAGCATCCTGTTACATAGGTTCGCATACCGAATGCGAAAAAGTGGTTTCCGAACTCAACGCGTGGAAACTCACCACCGCTATCGAGAAGATATAAGAATCTATATTTTTAATTTATTTTAACTTTTCAATACATTTATCAAAAGGGAGATATTCCGTAGCCGGCTCGTTTGCAATTCTAAAAGTTTCTGCATCATGAATTTTTTCTAAAAGCTCAATGTAATCTTTATATTTAATTACAACAAGAACGGGTTTATCGTTGTCTTTAATAACCTAAGGTTTAGTCATCATCAGTACTCTGCCTGTGTTTAATTCCATTCCGCTTTAATTTGCTGTAAAATATATTTTGTAAGGAACGTACATCTGGGTTCCCTACATAGATTTATATAATTTTTTGGTGAAAAAAATCTCTGTAATTTAAATCGAAATTCTCGTTATTAATAAAAGGAATAGACACATAGCTCTATTCCTACTGACGCCCGGTATAATAAATATATCTTTTTTTATTCGTTGAATAATACCAAACGGAATTGTTTCACTATATTCGCGAATGATTTTAATCCTAATGATTAATAACCGTATTCGTCCACAACTTCTTCTTTTTCAACCTGCATTTCAGGTATTTCAACAACTCCGGCATTAACCGTATTTATGCTTGAAATCAGCTCGGAATAAGAAATTACCGGTATATCGTATTTAGGCTTATCAAAATCTTTGTATTTGTTTCTGAAATCTTCAATAATTGAATGAACAAGGCTTCTAACAGTCATAACAGAAACAATAACAGGTATATGCTGTTGCTCGATAACGGGTTCAGCCATTTCGAATATTTTTGATGCAATTTCAGGCACAAATTTTGGGTCAATGTTTGTGCTTAGATGTGTTCCTTTGTTTTCAAGAGTTGATTCAAGGAATTCCTGAACAGGCGGATCAATAAGCAATAGATATAATTCGTTTTCTTCAGATGTATAAGTTTTACAGATTTGTTTTTTCATCCGTTGTCTTACATATTCCGTAAGCAGGGTTTCATTTACAACTCCATCCATATATACATCCGGGCTGGTAATATTATCTATAATTGCCTCAAGAATTGTAACCATGTTTCTTATTGAGATTTGTTCTCTTAGTAAATTTTTAAGAACTTTTTGCAAAATACTTAAACCGTTTACTCCAATGGATTGCTGTAAACCGTTAATCTCGTTAACAATAATCTGGTTTTTCTTAGCAACAGTGTTTAATATATCTTCAACTTCTTTTCTGCCCAATAAAGCTTCGGCGTTACGTCTGAGAATATCCGTTATATGATATGATATTACAGTTGAAGCATCTACAACGGAATAACCCATGCTTTCAGCTTCTTCAAGTTTAGATTTATCAATCCACTTAGCCGGTTCTTTATGCGTTGGGTCTATCGTAGGTTCACCTTCAATCGTATCTTCCATGCCTTTTTTAGGAATAGCAAGGAGTTTTAAATGCTTAACCGTACCTTTGCCCTCTTCAACGCCTTTAATTTTTATAATATAATCATTTGGCCTTAAGTTAATATTATCCCTGATTCTTATAGGCGGAACAACAAGCCCAAGCCCTCCGGCAAGGGTGCGCCTTATAACTTTAATTCTTTCAAGTAAGTCAACGTGTTCAGAGTTTTTATCAACCAGAGGAATAAGATTAAAACCGATTTCAAGTTCAATTTGTTCGGTATGAACAGCAAAGTCTATTACTTCTTCCGGGCCTTTTGTGGCTTCCTGCTGTTCAAGTTCCTGCATTTTTAATTTTTCTTTTTCTTTCCGTTCCCTTGTTTTTGTAATGTAATAGCCTAAAAATCCTGAACCTATGGATAAAATTAATAGTGTAATTGTTGGCAGGCCGGGAATTAATGCTAATATAAATAAAAATCCGGCAGCAATGTAAAAAACTTTGGGGTCATATCCGAGCTGCTGCTGAATATCTTCGCCAAGAGCTTTATCTGATTCAGAACGCGCAACAATAATACCCGTTGCCAATGAAATCAGGATTGAAGGTATCTGAGAAACCAAACCGTCACCAACCGTAAACTTTAAGAATAATGATGCTGATTCTCCTGCGCTCATTCCCTGTGACATTCCGATAAAAATACCGCCAACTATGTTTATTACTGTTATTAGAAAACCCAGCTTAACATCACCGGATACAAACTTAGACGCACCATCCATAGAACCGTAAAAGTCTGCTTCCATGCGTATTTCTTTACGCTTTAAAGCCGCTTCTTCAGAATTTAAGCGCCCCTGCGCAAGTTCGGTATCAACTGTCATTAGTTTGGTAGGCATTCCATCCAAACTAAATCTTGCTGCTACTTCTGAAATTCTTGTTGCACCTTTTGTGATTACGATGAATTGGAGGGCAACTAGAATTAGGAAAATTACAAGCCCTACTATAAAGTTTCCGCCGACAACGAAATCACCGAATGCTTTAATGATTTTGCCGTCAAAGTTTTTTCCTTCGCCTAATATTAAACGCGTTGATGATACGTTCAATACGATACGAAAAACCGTAGTTAATAATATTAGAGTAGGGAATACGCTAAAATCAACGGCTTTAGTTATATTCGTTACTGTTAATAATACAATAAGGGTAACCATAATATTAATAGCAATGAGTACATCGAGTAAAACAGTTGAAATTGGAATAATTAATAGTAATATTGAAAATATAACTCCCACTGCGAGAATTACATTTGCACTTTTCATGCTTTTAAGTTGGTCTAAAATGCCCTGTGCAGGGCTTTTACTTTCTGCCATTTTCTTTTTTCCCCTCCTGATTTAAGAAAAATGCTACACCGGCTGCCGCGCATTATTTTGAAATTTTTCCGGCCTTTGTGTATATAAAATCTGGAATACGCCGGCAACAGCGAAAAATAGTTCTTCAGGAATTTCCTCACCTTCATTTGTGAAGCTGTATAAATTTTGCGCAAGTTCTTTATCCTGATGTATGAAAATATCATTTTCTTCCGCGATTTCAATAATTTTTAATGCCATAGTGTTTGTACCTTTTGCCAGAACAACCGGGGACCTTGCGCCGAAAGAATTAAAATCATATTGCAATGCCACAGCATAGTGGTC